>JANMHY010000528.1:0-5712 GCA_031375525.1 Burkholderiales bacterium | reverse complement strand
GCGCCCGGGTGGCGCTGGTGACACCGCTGCGCGACGGCATGAACCTGGTGGCCAAGGAGTTCGTGGCCATGCAGGACCCGGCCGATCCGGGCGTGCTGGTGTTGTCGCGCTTTGCAGGTGCTGCCGAGCAGATGCGCCAGGCGCTGCTCGTCAATCCGTACGACATCCCGGCCACGGCGCAGGCGATTCAGCGTGCGCTGCGAATGCCTTTGGTCGAACGCCAGGAACGACATGCAGCGCTGTTGGCGCAGATCATCGAGCACGACGTGCACGAATGGAGCCGTACTTTCCTCGACACGCTGTCCGCAGTCGAGACGCGGGGGCACGAGGGGGCGCAGTGAGTGAGATGCAACGGGCGCCCTCGCTCATGCGACGGCGTGCGACGCACGCCTCGGCTCCCTAACTGGACCAGATCCTTTAGGCCTATGAGACCTTTGGCAAGGCCTCGGGCACCAAGGCTCTCAAGGTCATTATCGAAACCTGAGGTGAACCGCCCCGCGCGTATTTCGCCCAGGCGGAACTCGACCGCCGGCCCAAGCCGTGAACGCCTTCGTGGCCCGACACTGCCGCACTATCTGTGCGCTGGCGCACACAGCCTCGACATGTCCGCGATGACCATGTTCTTCCAGGTGAAGGACTCAACCCTGCTCGACAAGGTCAACAGGGTCAAGGCCGGCGACAAGATCAGCTTCGTCGTCCAGAAGATCCAGCCTGCGAAGTGAACCGCGGCGCCATTCTGGCCGGTCGCGCGAATTGACTCAGCGCAAGAGCGCCACCGCACAGAACCGTAACCTTCACGGGCTCACACTCAATCGATGCACGACTGTTACTTCGACCGCCGACGAATGCGTCTCCCCGCCTGGGCGGGCTTCGCTGCGCGCGGCCGGCCTGCGTGTGGTGATGGCGACGGGCGACGGCCTGACGACGGCGCGTGCCGTCGGCCAGCGCCTGGGCATCGACGAGGTCCACGGGGAAGTGAAGCCCGCCGACAAGCTCGAGCTCGTCGAGAAGCTGCAGGTCGAGGGACGGCGGGTCGCGATGGCCGGCGATGGCATCAACGACGCGCCCGCGCTGGCACGCGCCGATGTCGGCATCGCGATGGGCACCAGCACCGACGTGGCGATGAACAGCGCGCAGCTCACGCTCGTCAAGTGCGATCTGCGCGGCATCGCCACCGCACGCGCCTTGTCGGTCGCCACGGTGGCCAACATGAAGCAGAACCTGGCCTTCGCCTTCGTCTACAACGCGCTGGGCGTGCCGCTGGCGGCCGGTGTGCTGTTTGCGTTCACCGGCTGGCTGCTGTCGCCGATGATCGCGGCGCTCGCAATGAGCCTGAGCTCGGCCTCGGTGATCACCAACGCGCTGCGGCTGCGCAGCGCCGCCCTGCGGCAGGACTGACCGCTTGATTGGCCATGGACATCGTCGCGCACACGCTCTGGGCCGCCGCGGGTGCCGCGGCGCTCCACCGCCGCCGACCGCTGTCGCGACCCACGGTGATCGCCACCCTGGTCCTGGCGGCTCTGCCCGATGTGCTGCACCTGTTGCCCATCGCAGGCTGGTGGCTCTTTGCCGACGGGTCGTTCGCGGCCCTGAGCGGCTATGCCGTGGCGGTCCCGGGCCAGGAGCCGGGCCTGCCGCCGCTGGTTCAACTCTGGTCGTACAACCTGCATTGCGTCATGCACAGCGCACCGATTGCCGCGCTCGTCACGGGGGCCGTGTGTGCGGCCCAGCGCGCCTTCTGGATTCCACTGCTGGGCTGGTGGTCGCACATCGTGATCGATGTCTTGACGCATTCGGCCGACTACTACGCGGTGCCGGTGCTCTATCCGTTCACGCAGCGCGGCTTCGACGGCATCGCGTGGAACACACCCTGGTTCATGGCGCTCAACTATGCCGCCCTGGCCGCGGTCGGTGCGTGGCTCCTGATGGGCAGGAAGGGTGCAGATGGTCGCTGATCTCTTCCCGCTGCATCACCGCTCCGAAGCGCTGCTTGCCGTCGATGCCGCACCCCTGTTCGCCCACCTCGACGATCATCGCCGGCTGGCCAGCCACATGGAGAGGCCCTCCTTGATGACCGCCGGCGCGTGGGTGCGCCTCGACACCGACGAGCGCCACGGGCAGGCGGTGGGCTCCGTCATCCGAATGACGGGCCGCGTGCTCGGCCTGCGCCTCTCGGTCGAAGAGTCCGTGACCCGACGGGACCCACCGCGCGAGAAGGTCTGGGCGACGATCGGCGAACCGCGCCTGCTCGTCATCGGCGCCTAGCGGATGGGATTCACCATCGCGCCGGCGGGCAGCGGAACGCGGTTGGTCGTCTTCATCGACTACCGGCTGCCGGCACAGGGCGTGGGCCAGATGCTGGGCTGGCTGCTGAGTCGACCCTACGCGGCCTGGTGCACGCGACGGATGGCCAACGACGCGCGCGCGGCATTCGGTACCTTGGAAACGCGCTGAAAGGCTTGGCTCGTGCAAGCCATCGACCCATCGCGACGACTTCGTGCCTCGATGTGGCTGCTGACCGCCTGCGGCATCTGGCTGGTGGCGCTGGGCCTCTACTTCGCCGCGCTGCGTCCGGCGCTCTTGCCCGAGGATCCGAGATTCATGGGTGCGTGATGACGCTCTTCCTGGCCCGTGTGGCCATGCCGCGGCGCCTGAACGGGACCGCATGGGCGCTTTGCATCGCGGGGCTGTCCACCGTGGTTCTGATGAGTGCCATGAACTTCGTGCTCCAGTCGGACTTTCGTTGGGTGCTGGTGGTGCCGGCGGCGATCTGGGTCGTGGGGGTCGCGGCCTACGTGACGTCCGACTGAGCAGGTCTTCGTCCGTATCCAGTGACGCTCACCCCCGCGCCGACTCGAGTCGCCCATGAATTGCGTCCAGCCAATTGACGATCGTGCTGAAGGCCAAACCGTAGTTTCCGACTTGACAGTGGCTCGCGGCGCTTTCGCTGGCCGTGAACACCCGGGCGGTAATGGAGCGTGCGTTTCTCAGCATCTCGATCTGCCGATGAAAGTGCGCCATCGGAACAAGGTGGTCCTGGCTCCCGGCCAACAGCAGAACGTCTTGCATGATCAACGCCGAGACATCGGCCGTGACGTAGGCCTTCGTGCTTTGAAAGTATCCGTACGGCGATGATGCTCCCGTGACATGCATGCCTTCGTCGAGGCCCCACTGCGCGATCGGACTTTTTCGGGCTGCCCGTTGCGCCATTGCATTCACCAAAGGCGCAGCACGAAGTGCGAGCAGAGCCTCGAGCAGACCGCGCTGCACCGCGTTCACTTGATGAAGTGTGGTGTCCAAGGCATCCGGATAGATGTCGTAGGCCACGACGCGATCAACGCGGGGTTCGAATGCCGCGGCGCGCATCACCAGACATCCGCCCATCGAAAGGCCCGCAAGGGTGACGTGATCGAGATCGAAGTGGTCCAGAACCGCTTTCACCGGCCGATGCCACGCGGGCGTCATGTGAAGGCCCGCATCGTTGAGCGCGCCGCCCTGTCCCGGCCCCTCGAAAGCTATCACCTCATAACCAGCCTCGCGCAGATAGAAAAAAGCCGAGGTCAATTCTTCGATGCAGCTGTCGAAGCCGCCGAAGAAGACGATCGTGCCCTTGGACCGGCTGGGTGTGAAGCGGTAGGCTGGCAAGACACCTCTGGCGCCGTTTGCGGCGTAAGGCACAGCGTGGGGTCCGAACTGATCGAGTCCGTAAACCGAACGCATCGCGCTCAGAAACCGATCGCGGGCGCTGCGCCGGTCGGGGTCACCGGTGCGCATGAAAAAGTCGGCGGCGCGAAAATAGAAGCCCGCCCTGAGAATATGTCCTTGCCTGCCGGCTTTCTCGGCCAGCACCAGAAACTCGCGTTTCCAGTCAACGTAGTTCGTGATGCGCGGAGCGACATCGCGCATCTCGTCCAGCATGCCGGGTTCACCGACCCAACTGAACCAGCGGTTCATCTGGAAGTTCATGCTGACGTCGTGATGCAGCTGATAGACGCCGACGGGGAAGACGGTCGTTTTCATTGCGCAGTACCACGGCGGGCTTGACCGGACGCGGCGCGACTCAGAACAGCTCGCACAACGAGCTTGCGCAATTCGCTGGCCCACAACACCCCGCTGGACATCGCCACGCACAGCGCCCACTGGTCGAGCGACAACGGCACCGTGCCGAAGGCGGTGTTGAGCCAGCCGACATGGACCACCGCCACTTGCAGCAGCACGGCCAGCGCGATCGAGCCCCACAGCCAGCGGTTGACGAAGGGGTTGACGAAGGCGCTGGTGCGGTCCGAGCGCGCATTGAAGCAGTTGAACAACTGCGCCAGCACCAGCACCGTGAAGCCTGCGGTGCGCGCGTTGGCGAGATCCTTCGTGGCTTCATTGCCTTCGATCAGACCGCCCGGCAGGTAGTAGTCGATCGTCAGCAGCGTCACCAGCGCCATCACCGCGCCGATCTGGATGACACCCGACCACATGCGCGCATCGATCACGCGCTCGTCGCGGCGGCGCGGCGGGCGCGACATGACATCGCCGGTGGAAGGGTCCACACCCATCGCCAGCGCTGGCCCCGAATCGGTGACGAGGTTGATCCACAAGATCTGCGTGGCCAGCAGCGGCAGCACCACCGCGTGGCCTGCACCCGCATCGCCGCCGGACAAACCCAGCACCCCCGCGCCGATCACTCCGAAGAACACCGTCAGCACTTCGCCCATGTTCGACGACAGCAGGTAGCGCAGGAACTTGCGGATGTTGTCGAACAGCGCGCGGCCCTCGCGCACCGCGTGCACGATGGTGGCGAAGTTGTCGTCGGCCAGGATCATCTTGGCGGCCTCCTTCGTCACTTCGGTGCCGGTGATGCCCATCGCCACGCCGATGTCGGCCGCCTTCAACGCCGGCGCGTCGTTGACGCCGTCGCCGGTCATCGCGACGATCTGGCCATCGGCCTGCAGCGCGGCGACGATGCGCAGCTTGTGCGCCGGCGCCACGCGCGCAAAAACGGAGGTCTTGCGCACGGTGTCCTTGAGCGCGGCATCGTCCAACGCATCGAGCTCGACACCGCTCCGTGCCGTGGCGCCGGCTTCGGTGATGCCCAGATCGGCCGCGATGCGCGCCGCCGTGCGCGGGTGGTCGCCGGTGATCATGATGATGCGGATGCCGGCGCGGCGCGCCTCGGCAATCGCCAGCGCGGCTTCCGGCCGCGGCGGGTCGATGATGCCGACGGTGCCGACGAAGATCAGCTCGCGCTCGATCGCGTCGTGGCTCTGCGTCTCCTCACCGGCTTCGAGCGGGCGATAGGCCACGGCCAGCGTGCGCAGCGCCGCGTCGGTGAGGGCATCCACGTCGGCCAGCGCGCGGGCGCGCAGCGCGTCGTCGAGCGCGACCACGTCCATGCCCACGCGGGCCCGCGTGCAGTGCGCCAGCAGCACGTCGGGCGCGCCCTTGGTGACAAGGACGAGCGCATCGCCCTGCTCATGGTCGCGCTCGATGCTCGACATCATCTTGCGCTGCGACGTGAACGGCACTTCGGCCACACGCTCGAAGCGCAGCAGCCGGCGCTCGGTGACACCCAGCTTGCGCTCGGCCACGAGGAACGCGGCTTCGGTCGGGTCGCCGTGAATCTCCCATCCGCCGCCTGCGCCCTGCCGCAGAACGGCGTTGCCGGCCAGGCTGCCGCCGCCGAGCACGACCACCTGCTCGGCGTGCAGCGGCCCGCTTTCG
>JANMHY010000392.1:0-1859 GCA_031375525.1 Burkholderiales bacterium | reverse complement strand
GTGCAGCCGCGCTCGGCCAACGCAGCCGTCAAGCGGCGCAGCGGCAAACCGCAATCGACCAACAGGCGTGTCGGGCGTTCGTGATCGCGGCTGACTGCTTCGACCAGCGTTGCGTTGCCGCTGCTGCCGCTGGCCAAGCTGGTGAAGCGCAGCACCGGGGCCGGCCGCGCGGCTACTTCAGGTCATCGACCAGCAAGGCGACGATGCGCTGCCCGACGTCGCTGGCCTCGGGCGAGCCCTGCGAGTTCTGCACAGTGACGTTGGTCTTGTCGCCTTCGCCCTTGACGGAGATGCGCAAGCGTACCGGCGCGCCCACGTCCGACTTGCTGAACAGCTTGCTGAAGAAGCCCTGCTCGGCGGCGGTGGCAGCGTTCTTCGGATCGACGTAGCGCACGAAGTACAGGCCGCCGGCGCGGTCGCGGTCTTCGACCGTGAAGCCGCTGCGGTCCAGGGCCAGCCCGACTCGTCGCCAGGCGCGATCGAAACCCTCATCGACTTGCAGCGCCGGCTGGCCGCTGACGGCGCGGGCGCGCGCCGGTGCCGTCGATGGCGCGGATGCGGCCTTGGCGACGACCTCGCGTGCCGCCGCTTCCTTGGTACCGAGCTTGACCATCAGCTTGGTCAGGAACTCGGCCTCCAGGCCCGGATCGGCAGGCCGCGGCGTCCACACCGTCTTCTCCTTGCGGTCGCCGGCGTATTCCTCGGTCATGCCGCGGTGGCTGATGTAGACCTCGCTGGTGTTGCCGTTGCGCTCGATGCGGGTGCGGTAGCGGTCGCGCTCGCCGGTGTCGTACAGGCTGTCGATGACGCGGCCGATCGTGCGCCGCAGAAGATCCTGCGGGATCTTGGCGCGGTTCTCGGCCCAGTCGGTTTCCATCACGCCGGCTTGCGCGTTGTCGATGACGAGGTTGAAGCCGCGCTCGGTCCAGAACTCGCGCAGCTGCGGCCACAACTGTTCGGCCGGCATCGGCACCACCAGCCAACGCTGGTTGCCTTCGCGCACGATGCGCATCTCGCCCACCGCGGCCGGGGCCACACCGACCACGCTGGCAGCCGCCGGGTTGAGCGTGGCGCCTCCCGCCTGGTAGGCGCTGGCACTGACGCTGCCGCCGGCCGGCGCGTAGCGGCCGTCGCGTTGCAATTGCGTCAGGTCCGGCGGCACTTCGAGCGGCGCCGTCTTGACCGACTGGCTCTTGTAATCGACCTTGTCGCCTTGCAGGAAGTTATCGACGGTGGAGCAGGCCGACAGACCGAGCACCAACGCGGGGGCGAGCGCGAGCAGCGTGCCGACAGGAGAGAGCTTGTGGAGAGCTTGCATGTGAGAACCAGGCCGCGACGAGCAGCGAATGCGGGAGGAGGGGGACTTACAACGCGCCGGCTTCGCGCAGCGCGGACTCGAGCGGCGCGTGGTGGGCGTCACTCAAGGGCACGAGCGGCAGTCGCAGGGCCGGGCCGATCTTGCCCATGCGATGCAGCGCCCATTTGACGGGGATCGGATTGGCTTCCACGAAGAGCTGCTTGTGCAGCGCCAGCAGCTTCAGGTGGATCGCCGCGGCGCGCTTGCCGTCGCCGGCCATCGCCGCGGCGCACAGATCGGCCATCGCACGCGGTGCGACGTTGGCGGTGACGCTGATGTTGCCGTGGCCGCCGAGCAGCATCAGGAAGCCACCGGCAACCTCGACCGCGCGGCGTGGCTGATCAAGCAGGCGCCGAAAGGCTTTGCGATCTACTCCGGCGATGACCCCACTGCGTTTGGCCTGATGCTGCTCGGCGGCCACGGCAACATCAGCGTCACCGCCAACGTCGCACCGCGTGCGATGGCCGATCTGTGCGCCGCGGCGATGGCCGGCGACGGCAAG
>JANMHY010000386.1:0-7147 GCA_031375525.1 Burkholderiales bacterium | reverse complement strand
GGATCGGCGAGGTGAAGTGCAGGTAGTCGGGCGCCGCGAGCGTCAGCAGCAACGCAGCTTGCACGCGGCGGCGCTTGTCGGTGTCGCTGGCTGAGGCCATGGTGGCAATCGCATCACGGATCAGCGTCACGCGTGCCGCGGGCAATTGACCCGCAGCAAGCACGAGGTTGGCCTGATCGGCGAGCGCGGTTGCGTCGGTAGCGAGCGGCGACCAGGCGCCGTAGTCCGGCAGGATGTCGGTGCCGTTGACGCCGCTGGTGGTGGCGATCGCGTTCTGCATGAAATTCAGGTAGCCCGCCACCGACGACTCGGTGGTGATCTGAAACTCGGGCGCGACCTGCGACGCGGCGGCGATCGACGTGTTCGGCGGCACGTAGCCGGGCCGGTAGAAATTGAACACCGACGCCGAGCGCAGCGGGCTCTGGCCGAGCCGCGCCGCCGGGTCGGACAAGTTGCCGAGCTTCCATTGCCCCGAAGTCGAATTCGCCTTGGACGCCCGCGCCCATTGCGTGAAGCGCAGCACCGGCTCGCGCAACTTGCCGTAGCCGTTGTTGGCGCGCGCGGTGCTGACCTGCCGCGCTTCGGCATGCGTCAGCACGGCGCGCAGCACCGCCTTCAAGTCGCCGCGCACGCCGCTGCCGTTGTTGGCAAAGGCCGCGGCGACGCTGGCCACGTAGGCCGGGCTCGGGTTGCTGGTCACCAGTCGCTGGATCAACTGGCGGCCGATGTGCGGGCCGACGTTGGCATGGTTGAACAGCACGTCGAGCGCGACGCGCAGGCTGTCGGTGGCGCTCGTGTTGGCGACGATCGTCGTGCCGAGCAAGACCTTGCTGCCGGTTTCGTGGCGACTGGCGGTGTTGACCAGCGGCATCAACAGTTGCTGCGCCGACTGCTCGATGTTGTCGCCCGGCTGCGCGCGGTCCCAGCCGGTGAAGACACGCGCCAGTCCGCTCACGTCGGCCTGCACGTAGGTGTCCGTCGTGCGGCCGCCGGTCAGGCGCGGCGTGCCGTCGGCATTCAGTTGCACCAGGCCGATGGTGAAGAGCTGCATGACCTCGCGCGCATAGTTCTCATCGGGCTGCCGGCCTTGCGCATCGGCCTTGCGGCTGCCGCGCATCGACAGGTAGTCGCCCATCGCCGGCGACAGCGTCACCGCCTCGAGCAGGTTGCGGAAGTTGCCGAAGGCATGCGTCTCGAGCATGTCGACGTAGCTGGCCAGCGAGAACTGCGGCCAGTAGCCGTCCATCGCATCGGTGGAGACGACGAAGATCTGCGACAGCGCATAGACCATGCGCTGTCGCAACTGGTCCGGGCTCGACAGGAACTTGCGCCACAGCGTGTAGTCGATCTGCCCCGAAGAGAAGCGGTTGTCGAAGACCTCGACGCCCTGCGCGCGCAGCCAATCGACATGGCTCTGCGTGCGCGGCAGCGCGAATTGCTCATCGAGCCAGGCGCTGACGCCGATGGACGCCACGCGGTCGATCTCGGTGCGGTCGGCGCCGAAGGTGGCTTGCGCCATCAGGCGCGACGACTCGACGGGCGTCAGCGTGACCGATGCTGGCGGAGGCGGAGGCGGCGAGGGAGGGGGCGGCGCCGGTGGCGTGCCTCCGGTGGGCGCACTGTCGCTCTGCTCGCTGCCGCCGCAAGCCGCGGCCGCAAGGGCTGCTGCCGCGAGACTGAGCGTGACATTCAACGGTGCCGGCGCCGCTTCGGGCACTGCACCGGCTGTCTGCACGTCGACCTTGGTGATCGTTTCCACGCGCTCCCCCCTGACTGCTGGAGAGGCGATTCTGTTGGGCGACGACGCGCGCGGCGAGGGCCACGGCCCTCATCGCACCTCGAAGCGTGATCAGTTGCGCAGCAACAAATCGTGAGCGTGCAAACTCGTGCCGCTCAGAACTTCGAGAAATCGGGTTTGCGTTTCTCGAGCACGGCCTGCATCGCCTCGCGCGCTTCGGCGCTCGACAACTGGGCAGTGAAGATCGCGGCCTCGCGCTTGACCGTGTCGAGGATCGCCGCGCGATCGGGCTCGCGCAGCAGGCGCTTGGTCTCGCACACGGAGCCCGGCGGCAAGGCGTTGAAGCGCTCGGCAACGCGGCGCGCGTGCGGCAGCACTTCGGCCGCCGGCAGCACGGCGTTGGCAATGCCGCACTCGACGGCGGTCTCGCCCGTGAACGGATCGCCGAGCAACAGCTTCTCGGCCGCACGGCGTCCGCCCATCAGGCGCGGCACGAGCACGCTCGAAGCGAACTCGGGCACCAGGCCGAGCGATGCGAACGGCATCGCCAGACGCGCTTCATCGGACACATACACGAAGTCGCAGTGCAGCAGCATCGTCGTGCCGATGCCGATGGCAGCACCCGTCACCGCCGCCACCACCGGCTTGTCGCACAGGATCAGCGAGCGCATGAAGCGAAACACCGGCGACTCGTCGATGTGCGGCCGCGGGCGGTTGAGAAAATCCTGCAGGTCGTTGCCGCTGGTGAAGATGCCGGGCTGGCCGGTGATGAGCAGCGCGCGCACGGCCTTGTCTTCGCCGGCAGCGTCGATGGCGTCGGCCATGGCCTGGTACATCTCGACCGTCAGCGCGTTTTTCTTTTCGGGCCGCGCGATCTCGATCGTGGCGACGCCGTTCAAGGTGGCGCATCGGATGTTCATGTGACAGCTCCTGTGCTGAAGCGTTTGAAGAGGTGGGTGACGCGCGTCCACAGCGTGGCTTCGAACTGCGCGCGGAAGAAGCCGAAGTGGCCGATGCGCTTTGCATCGACGTCGGACGGCGCGATGAGCTGCAGTTCTCTCGGCGCGTTCTCGTAGCAGTCGATCAGCACGCGCGTGCCGCGCTCGGTCATCAGCTCGTCGTCGGTGATCGACAAGGCGACGATCGGAAACGACGCAGCGGCGAACTGCCGACGCAACGACTCGCCTTCATGGCCGACGTGGTAGCGCGGGTTCAGGCACCAGCGCCGCCACTGCAGGATCACACCACGCGGCAGGTCGCCGACCTTCTTCAGGCGTGCGCCCGCCGGGCAGTTGCGCGCCCAGGCTGTGGCCGACGACGTACAGCGGCGCTTGGGGCGCGACGCCCCTGTGCCGCGGTAGTCGAAGGTCATTGCGGCGTAGCCCTGACGGGCCAGCCAGGCGGCGAAGTCGGCGTAGTAGTCCTGCTTGACGCCCATCGCTGCCGCAATCAGCACCGTCGCTTTGGCGCTCTGCGCCGGCGCGAATATGCGCGCTGCGACGCGTGCACCGTCAGCCGTTGTGAAGTCGATCGACTGCATCGCTGACACCTCATGCACGTTGGACCTCGCTCCAGTGGTTGGCCAGATGCATCAGATGTGCGCGCGTGTACTGCGTCTTGTCGAGCTCGCCATAAGCGAAGTGCGGTGCCAGCGCGCCGCTGTGGTCTTCGAAGCGGCGCAGCGCCGCCAGCGCGCGCGCGATCGCAGGCTCGAGCGGCGCTTGCGCATCGAGCGCCGGCGCGCCGGGAATCGGCTCGCTGAGCGTGTGGCCCATCTTGCCGCGCGCTTGAAAGACCGCAAAGGCCACGCTGCCCACGGCTTTGCGAAACAGCGCCGACTTCAGCTCCGGAAAACCGTCGATCGAGTAGTCGATGCTTTGCGCGGCGTGATTCAGCATCTGCGCCAGCGTCCACGCGCCCGTGTGCTTGTGGCCGCGCGCCAGCCCTTCGATGGCTGTCATCGCCGCCGCCATCGTTGGCAGGGTCTTGACTTCAGCAGCGCTGCACGCCGCCAGCGGCGCGGACGCAGCGGCCAGCATCAACGTGCGGCGGCGCATTGGCTCACACCCGCTCGAAGATGCCCGCCGCGCCCTGCCCCATGCCGACGCACATCGTCACCATGCCGTACTTGAGGTTCTTGCGGCGCAGGGCGTGGATCACCGTCGCCGCGCGGATCGCGCCGGTAGCGCCCAGCGGGTGGCCGAGCGCGATGGCGCCGCCCATCGGGTTGACGCGCGCGGGGTCGAGGCCGCAGGTTTCGATGACCGCGAGCGCTTGTGCGGCGAAGGCTTCGTTGAGTTCGAACCAGCCGATGTCGTCGAGCTTCAGGCCGGCGGCCTTCAATGCCGCGGGAATGGCCTCAATCGGGCCGATGCCCATGATCTCCGGCGGCACGCCGCGCACGGCGAACGACACGAAACGCGCCAGCGGCTTGAGGTCGAACTGCTTGACCGCTTTTTCGCTGGCGAGGATCAACGCGCCGGCGCCGTCGCTGGTCTGTGAGCTGTTGCCGGCCGTCACACTGCCTTTTGCGGCGAACACCGGTTTCAATTTCGCCAGGCCTTCGAGAGAGGTGTCGGGCCGCGCACCTTCGTCGAGCTTGACGGTGCGCGTCTTCGTACTGACGTCCCCTGTGGCGAGGTTCGGAAAGCGATCGACGATGTCGATCGGCGTCATCTCGTCCGTGAACTCACCGGCCACCATCGCTGCCAACGCCTTTTGGTGCGACGCGAGCGCGAATGCATCCTGCTTCTCGCGCGAGACCTTCCACTGCTCGGCGACCTTCTCCGCCGTCAGGCCCATGCCGTACGCGATGCCGACGTTCTCGTCGCGCGCGAACACTTCGGGGTTGAACGACGGCTTGTTGCCGCCCATCGGCACCATGCTCATGCTTTCGGCGCCGCCGGCGATCATCACGTCGGCCTCGCCGACGCGGATGCGGTCGGCCGCCATCTGCACCGCGGAGATGCCCGAAGCGCAGAAGCGATTGATCGTCACGCCGCCCACCGAATGCGGCAGCCCGGCGATCACCATCGCCGCGCGCGCCATGTTGATGCCCTGCTCGGCTTCGGGGAACGAGCAGCCGATGATCGCGTCTTCGATCGCCTTCGGGTCGAGCCCCGGCACCTGCCTCATCGCGCTGCGCACTGCGGCAACGAGCAAATCGTCCGGCCGCGTGTTCTTGAAGTAGCCGCGGCCGGATTTGCCGATCGGCGTGCGCGTGGCGGCAACGATGTAGGCGTCTTGAACTTGTTTGGTGCTCATGATCAATTCCTTACGGGTTTGCCGGTCTGCAGCATGCCCATGATGCGTTCCTGGGTCTTCGGGTGTTCGAGCAGCGCGCAGAAGCGGTCGCGCTCGAGGCTCATCAGGTAGTCCTCGTTGACCAGCGAGCCGGCATCGACGTCGCCGCCGCAGACCACCTCGGCGATCAGCGTGGCGATGTGGAAGTCGTGCGCCGAGGCAAAGCCGCCATCGCGCAGGTTGGCGAGCTGGCCCTTGATCGTGGCGATCGCGTTGCGGCCGGCAACGGGGAACAGCGCTTTCGCAGGCGCGCGGTAGCCGCTGGCGGCCATCGCCTTGACCTGTGCCGAGGCCATGTGCAGCAGCTCGTCCTTGTGCGCGACGATCACATCGCCGTCGATCAGCCAGCCGAGCTTGCGGTTCTCGATCGCGCTGGTGCCGACGCGTGCCGTGGCGGCACTCGTGAACGGCTCCTTGAGGAAGCTGAACAAGTCGGCGCTGCCGCCGGAAGCGGTGGCGAGCTCCGCCGCGCGGCGCGCGATGTAGGCCAGGCCACCGGCACCGGGCAAGAGGCCGACTCCCACTTCCACGAGACCGATGTAGGTTTCCATGTGGGCGACGCGGCGCGCGCAATGGACCGCGAGCTCACAACCGCCGCCGAGCGCCAGGCCGCGCATCGCAGCAACGACCGGCACCTGCGCGTAGCGCAAACGCAGCATCGCATCCTGCAGCTTCTTCTCTTCGGGCTTGATGCCCTTGGCGCCGAGCTTCATGAACACCGGCAGCAGCGCTTCCAGATTCGCGCCGGCCGAGAACACATCGTCGGGCGACCAGATGACGAGGCCCTGGTACTTCGCTTCGGCAATCTCGACGGCCTTGACCAAACCTTCGGTCACCGCCGGCGAGATCAGGTGCAGCTTGGCGGTGATGCTGGCGATCAGCACCTCGCCGTCCGCGCTCCAGACGCTGATCTCTTCGTTCTTGAATTCCGCGGTGCCCGACTTCAGCGGGTCAGCCGCAGCGCCGACACTTTCGGGAAACGCCTGACGCGCGTACACCGGCAGCGTGCTCTTGGACAAATACTTGCTTTGCGACGCACTCCACGAGCCCTCGCTCGTGTGAACACCCTCGCGGCCATCGAACACCCATGCGGGCAGCGGCGCATTGCACAGCGTCTTGCCGGCGTCGATGTCTTCCTTGATCCACTGTGCGACCTGCTTCCAGCCGGCTTGCTGCCACAGCTCGAACGGGCCTTGCTTGGTGCCGAAGCCCCAGCGCATCGCAAAGTCGATGTCGCGCGCGCTGTCGGCCACTTCCCCGAGATGGACTGCGCAGTAGTGGAACGAGTCACGCAGGATCGCCCAGATGAATTGCGCTTGCGGATTGGTGCTCTCGCGCAGCAGCTTCAAGCGCTCGGCCGGTGCCTTCTTCAGCATGCGCTCGACGATCGGCTCGGCCTTGCCGCCCGACGGGACGTACTGAGCTGTCGCCGGGTCGAGGCGCAGGATGTCCTTGCCGACCTTCTTGTAGAAGCCGGCGCCGCTCTTCTGCCCCAGCGCGCCCTGCTCGATCAGCTTGGCCAGCACGGCAGGTGTCTTGTAGCTGGCGTAGAACGGATCGCTCTGCAGGTTGTCTTGCAGCGTCTTGATCACATGCGCCATCGTGTCCAGGCCGACGACATCAGCGGTGCGGAAGGTGCCGGAGGACGCGCGGCCCATCTTCTTGCCGGTGAGGTCATCGACGATGTCGTAGGACAGGCCGAACTTCTCAGCCTCGATCATGGTCGCCAGCATGCCGGCAATGCCGACGCGATTGGCGATGAAGTTCGGCGTGTCCTTGGCGCGCACGACGCTCTTGCCGAGCGCGGTGGTGACGAAGGTTTCCAACTGGTCGAGGATCTGCGGCTGCGTCGTCGGCGTCGGGATCAGCTCCACGAGCGCCATGTAGCGCGGCGGGTTGAAGAAGTGGATGCCGCAAAAGCGCGGTTTGATTTCTTCCGGCAGCGCCTCGGACAGCTTGGTGATCGACAGGCCCGAGGTGTTCGAGGCCACGATCGCATGCGCCGGCACAAACGGCGCGATCTTCTTGTAGAGATCGAGCTTCCAGTCCATGCGCTCGGCGATCGCTTCGATCACCAGATCGCACTCGCCCAGCAGCGCCAGATGC
>JANMHY010000368.1:0-2024 GCA_031375525.1 Burkholderiales bacterium | reverse complement strand
CGCACAGGAAGGTCTGGTTGCCCATGCAGTCGAGCACCGGCTTTGCGCGCTCGATGTCCTTGGGCTCGCCGCCGACCATCAGCGTCAGCGTGCCGGTGACGGCGTGCTCGCTGGTCTTGCCCACCGGCGCATCGACCATCGCCATGCCGCGCTCGCGCAGCGCTTTGCCGACGCGCTTGGACGTCTGCGGGTCGATCGTGCTCATGTCGATCACCAGGCCGCCTGGCTTCAGTCCGTCGGCCACGCCGCCCGGGCCCACCACCACCTGCTCCACATGCGCGGGCAGCGGCAGCATCGTGACGACGATCTCGCTCGCGGCGCCGACTTCTTTCGGCGACGCCGCTGCCCTGGCGCCGGCATTGACCAGCGTGGCCACCGCAGCCGGGTTCATGTCGAACACCGTCAACTCGTGGCCGCCCTTCAAGATGTTGGCTGCCATCGGGCCGCCCATCACACCCAGTCCGATAAAACCTACTTTCATCGCATCAGCTCCGTTCGGTCCATTGATTCATCTGCCACAACGGCAACCCGCGCAGGTCGGCGGTGTCGGTACGCACGAACTCCGACGCCGCCGGCTTGCTGCCCATGCGCTCGTAGGCCTGCTTGACGAGCGGCGCCGTGCGCTCGAACGCACCCTTGACCTGCGCCCACGACAGCGGCTCCGGGATCACTTTGTTGTCGACCAGGTACTTGCTCGTCTCGAGCACCGCGCGCGCGTCGTTCTCGGTCGGCCAGGACCAGCCGCGCGCGAACAGCACGTCGTCCTTGACCACCTTCGCGCCTGCCTCGGCATCGAGCTTCCAGTAGTCCTTGACCAGTTGCGACACCGCACCCGGGTTCATCGCGGTCAGCGCCGCCACAGCCTCCTGCTGCGCCATCAGGAAGGCGACGACAACATTGGGGTGCTTCTCGGTCAGTGCGTTGTGCGCGAGCCAGAACGAGCGGTGCAGGTAGTAGCCGTCGGGATAAAAGGCCGACTTCTTCACCGAGGGCAGCAAGATCCCGGCGCCCTTGCCGAGCGGGCCTTCGTAGTGGCCCTCGGTGTAGCCGAAGGAGTTCATGATCGCCACGGTGCCGGTCGACTCGGCAGCCAAGTACGCCGGGTAGATCGAGCAGGTGGCGTCGGTGCCGGTGGGCACCGACGCAGCTTGCGCCAGCGTCGTCATGTTGACTATTCTGATGTCGTGGTCCTTCGGGTTCGCGCTGCCGAGTTCGTGGCGGAACATCTGGCTCATCGCGTTGTACGGGTCGCCGCCGAGCAGCGTGCCCACGGTCTTGCCCTTCAGATCCTGCAACGTGCGCAGCGGGCTGCCCTTGCGCGTGGCGATGACGAAGCGCAGGTGGCCTTCGCCGACCACCATCAGGCTGATCGGCAGCTTGGCCGAGATGGCGCGGATGATCGGTGTGTTGCCCCACATGCCCATGTCGAGGTTGTTGCCGACGACGGCCTCGACCATCGGCAGCGCCGTCGGGTACTCGCGCCATTCCACCGTGAGGTCGTAGCCGAGTTCGGCGGCTCGCTTCTCGAACAGCTTGTTGTTGATCATGTACTGGGTCATCGGCGAGTTGCCTGCGGCCCAGGGGATGCGGCCGACGCTGACCTTGTGAGCCTGCTTGGCGCCTTGCGCACGCACCACGCGCGGCAGTGCGATGGCAGCAGCACTGCCGCCCATCAACTGCAGCGCGCGGCGGCGCGGAATCGTCAGGTTCGTCGGGTTGCTCATGCCGTTGTCTCCTCGGTCTTCGGTTGAATCACAGTGGCGCCGCCAATGGCGCGGTAGGCCTCGTCGCGGATCAGGTTCCAGATGCGTTCGGTCAGTTCGCCGAAGCGCGCCTCGGCGCGGATGTGCTCGATGCGCGGGCGCGGCAGGTCGATCGCGATCTCGGCCTTGATGCGCCCGGGGTGGCTCGACATCACGATCACGCGGTCGCCGAGGAAGACGGCTTCCTCGATGTCGTGGGTGATGAAGATCGCGGTCTTGCGTCGTTCGCGGGCCTGCGTCTCGCCCCAGATGCGCAGCAGC
>JANMHY010000352.1:0-3361 GCA_031375525.1 Burkholderiales bacterium | reverse complement strand
GCTGTTCGTCGTCAGCGAGATGCCGCAGGTCGAAGGCCTGGTGACGACGACCGACCTGCGCGGCGACCGCCAGATGCGCCTGGTGCACGAGCGCGGCCTGCATTGGGACGAGCTCTGCGTCGCCGACGTGATGACGGCGCTGCCGGCGCTCGACGCGATTGCCTTCACCGCGATGCGCAGCGCGTCGGTGGGCGATCTCGTCGCCACGCTGCGGCGCTTCGGCCGCAACCACCTGCTCGTCGTCGATGCCGGCGATGCTGGCACACAGCAGCGCGTGTGCGGCGTCGTCTCGCGCTCGCAGATCGAGCGCCAGACCGGCGTGTCGATCGCCATCACGCCGATCGCGACGACGTTTGCCGAGATCGAGCGCGCGTTGGCTTAGGGCCCCCGCACTTGAGTGGACTCTGCGGCTCGCCAAGTCGCCGAGAATGGTTTGCATCGGACTCCGGGCCATGAGCAACCTCTTTCGCAGCCTCTCCTCGTTGGTCGGCGGCCCAGCCGGCGGCGCACCAACGCAAGCCCCGACGTCCGGCAACGGAACGCTGGCGCCGGACGGTCCAGCGCTGACCGACAACGCGCGAACCGCCGCGTCTGATCTGCCGCTGGTGGCCTATGCAGCGCCGCACGAAGAGATGCCCGCGCCGCGGCCGCGCAGCCGCTCGCGCGCCATCAGCCTGTTGCGCAGCGCGGCCTCGACCGCCGTGACGACGCGAGCCATGCCGACGCTGCCCGGCATCGCCACGCGGCATGGCGTGCCACCCGCAGGGCCGCTGCTGACCGAGACCGAGCGCCTTCGCCTTAAGGTCATGCAGGCCCAGCTCCAGCTCCACGCGCTGCGCCTGTACGACGGGCCGATCGACGGCAACATGAGCCCGGCAACGGCCACGGCCGTGCGCTACTTCCAGACCTTGAAGGGCATTCGCGCCACGGGCTCGCTGGCCGCCGGCACGCTGGCGGCGCTGGGCGTGCCGCTGATCGGCTGAGGCCGCCGACGCGGCAACATCACGTCACGCGCCAACGGCCGTCGAACTCGGCCGCGCCGCGGTGCATGCGCCCGATCCACGAGCCGGGGCCGCCGCCGATGACGCCAAGACGCAGCGGCCGGCCGAAACAGGCGAGAAGTAGTTCCATGCAGCGCTCCTGATTGAGACAGGTCGTCCCTGTACCAGCCGATCGGGCGGCGCCGTGCGCGGGCGCTGCGTGCGGGACTGCACGCAGCGTCGCCAAGACTGTCAGCACAGCGTTGGCCGCCTCCCCAAGAATGGCGGCCGACATCGTGTTCGAACAAGAAAGAGGAAGCTGTATGTTCTATCGACGGCATCTGGGGCGGCTTGCCCTGTGCGCAGGTCTGCTGATTCCCGTTGCCGCGTTGGCCCAAGGCGCCACCGACGAGGCGCTGCAGCGCCGCTGCTGGCAGACCACCACCGCCGAGCGCACGGCGGTCGATCTGCGCGAACCGGTGGCCGTGAGCTTCTCCAATCTCAAGAACGGCTTCACGGTGCGTTCGCCGTTCTGGGTCGAGTTCGGCATCCGCGGCATGGGGGTCGTTCCGGCCGGCAACGCCCACGACAAGGCTGGACACCACCACCTGCTGCTGGACAAGGCGCTGCCGGCGAACCACCGCGAGAAGATTCCGTTCGACGATTCGCACCGCCATTTCGGCAAGGGCCAGACCGCGACCGCGATCGACCTGCCGCCGGGCAAGCACACGCTGCGCCTGCTCTTCGCCGATCACGAGCACCGGCCGCACTTCGTCTTCAGCCCGGAGATCACGGTCAACGTCGCCGCCAAACGCGGCGGGCCGGCGCCGCGCATCGACGAGCGCGATTTCGCGGCCACCTGTGCCGTCTGGTACCAGGACGCGATGACGACCCCGCGCTCGGCCGCCAAGGAGGTCTATGCCAAGAACCTGCGCGACGGCGAACAACTCGTCAGCCCGATGCGCCTGTCCCTCGGCGCCGCGGGCTTCGGCATCGCGCCGGTCGACAAAGCGCTCAAGGACACCGGCCACTTCGCACTGACCATCGTGCAAGGCGGCAAGACGGTGGCACGCCATGTCTGGAGCGACGGCCGCACCGAGGCCGTGCTCGACCTGCCGCGCGGCGAGGTCGAATTGCAGCCGGCGCTGCTGGGCGCCGACGGCAAGACGCTGCTGCAAGGCGAGCCGCTGCGCATCACGGTGCTGCGCAGCGCAACCTGAGCCAGCGCGAGGTCGAGGCACAGGTCCGAAAACGGCGAGTCCGGATTCACGCGCGGCCTATCATGGCCGCACCGTGACGACAGAACCCTTCACCGCCATCGATCCCCAGGCCGCTTACCGCGCGGTGCAGGCGCACGACGCGCGCTTCGACGGCCGCCTGTTCATCGGCGTCACCTCCACCGGCGTCTATTGCCGCCCGGTGTGCCGCGTGCGCACGCCGATGCAGCGCAACTGCCGCTTCTTTCCCAACGCGCCGAGCGCCGAGAGCGCGGGCTTCCGGCCGTGCCTGCGCTGCCGGCCGGAGCTGGCGCCGGGGCTGTCGCTCGTCGACTCGCCGCAGGTGCTGGCCCAGCATGCGGCGCGCATGATCGACGAGGCGGCGCGCGCCGGCGATGACCTCTACCTGCCGGCGGTAGCCGAGCGCCTGGGCGTCACCGACCGCCACCTGCGCCGCATCTTCGCCGCCGCGCATGGCGTCTCACCGATCGACTACCTGACGACGCAGCGTCTGCTGCTCGCCAAACGCTTGTTGACCGACACGCCACTGGCGGTGACCGAGGTCGCGCATGCCAGCGGCTTCGCCAGCCTGCGTCGCTTCAACGATGCGTTTTCGACGCGCTACCGCATGAGCCCGACGTCGCTGCGCAAGGAGCGCGCCTTCACGCCGCGAGGCGCGCTGCTGCTGCGCCTGGCCTGGCGGCCGCCCTACGACATCGACGGTGTGTTGGCCTTCATCGCCGCGCGCTGCGTGCGCGGCGTCGAAGCGGTCGATGCGACGACGCTGGCGCTGCGGCGCACGCTGGCGCTCAGGCACCGCGGCGAGCGCCTGGCCGGCTGGCTGGCCGGCCGCTTCGTGCCCGAGCGCTGCGAGTTCGAGCTGCAGATCTCGGCGTCGCTGCTGCCGGCGCTCGGCACGGTGCTCGAACGGGTGCGCCAAGGGCTCGATCTCGATGCCGATCCATCGCTGATCGACGGCGCGCTCGCCGCGGTGCCGGGCCCGGTGGTGGCGGGCTTGCGTGTCCCTAACGGCATGGATGGTTTCGAGTCCGCGGCGCGCGTGATCCTCGGCCAGCAGGTCACGGTGGCCGCCGCGCGGACGTTGGTGTCGAGGCTGGTCGAGCGCTTCGGCACGCCGATCGAAACGCCGCATGCCGAGCTGAC
>JANMHY010000329.1:0-4833 GCA_031375525.1 Burkholderiales bacterium | reverse complement strand
CGCTAGCGATGAGCCCGCCGACGATCGCATCGCGCCGCCGCACCCGCGTGTTCGGCACGAAGTAGTACAGGCACGCCAAGCCGATCCAGCTCAAGACCACCGGCCCCAGGTTCAGCACGAAGCGCGCCGACGGCGGCAGCGGGCCGATCCAGCCCATCGATGCACCGATCACCGCAGACGTGGCCCACAGGCTCGCGCCGAGCGCGGGCGGCCCTAGCGCGAGCAGCAGCAGGTACAGCCCGACGCGCTTGGGCAGCGGGCGATTCCGCTTCACGTTCCAGATCTGGTTGAGCGTGTTCTCCACGGTCAGCAGCATCGCCACCGCCGTCGCCAGCAGGAACAACGAGCCGATCCACGGCAGGCCGCCGGCGTTGGCGGCGAAGCGATGCAGCGTCGTCAACACCGTGCGCGCGATCTCCGGCGGCAGCAGGCTCTTCAACAGCACGTCGTCGAGCGCCGCCTCGAAGCGGCCGAAC
Source organism: Burkholderiales bacterium (assembly GCA_031375525.1). Lineage (GTDB taxonomy): Bacteria > Pseudomonadota > Gammaproteobacteria > Burkholderiales > Burkholderiaceae_C > CADEEN01. The sequence continues at coordinate 4,357 of JANMHY010000329.1, read as the reverse complement.
ACCATCGGCCAGCGCGCGAACAGCGCTAAGCTCACCGCCAGCAGCGGCACGAGCGACAGCAGCGTCGTGAACGTCAGGCTGCCCGCTGCTTGCGGCAGGCGCTCCTGGCGGGCGCGGCGGAGGAGGTGGGGGAGAAGGGTGAGCATGGGTCGCGCGGCGCGCGGGCGATGGCGGGTGGCGTGAGGTGCAATTGTGGATGCGCCGGTCTTCTTGGCAACGGGGCTCGGATTGTCGTGTCCGGACAATTGCCGTACAGTACCAAGGCTCCGCACCCTGTAGTGAACCACCGTGCCGAACTCAGTAGCAACCACCACCGACAACAGCCGAGGCGCCCGTCTGGAAGCCCGCATTTCACCGACACAGAAGAGCGTGTTGCAGCGTGCGGCTGCGTTGTCGGGGCGCACGCTGTCGGAGTTCGTCGTGGTCAGCGCGCAGGAGGCGGCCGCCAAGGTGATCCAGGACCACGAGTCGATTCGCTTGTCTCGTGCCGAGCAGACGGCGTTCGTGAAGACGTTGCTCGCGCCGGCCGCGCCCGGCGCGAGCTTGCGCAAGGCGGCAGCGGCCTACAAGAAGCGCCTTGGCCGCTAACCGCGCGGCACCGGCCGGCAGCGGCTGGCGCATCGAAGCGCTGACCAAGCGCCACGAACGAGGGGGTTTCGCGTGCGGTGCCGAGCCGCTGGACCGATACCTGCACCAACAGGCCCGGCAGGACGCCGACAAGCATGTTGCCGCACCGTTCGTTCTGATCGAGCCGCCCGGCATCGACGTCTTGGGGTACTACACGCTGTCGGCATCGATCGTCGATGTGGCGGACATTGCCGCCGACTTGGCTAAGAAGCTGCCGCGCTACCCGCAGTTGCCGGTGACCTTGATCGGCCGGCTGGCCGTGCACGCACGGCTGAAGGGGCAGGGAGCGGGCGCCCTGTTGCTCATGGACGCGCTGCATCGCAGCCTGACCCATTCCGCAGAGATCGCGGCGATGGCGGTCGTGGTGGATGCGAAGGACGAAGCCGCGGTCAGCTTCTATCGCCGCTTCGATTTTCAGCCGATGCAGCGGGATGCGCGGCGGATGTATTTACCGATGAAGACGGTGGCGAAGGTGCTTGGCTGATGGCAACTCAGACTGCCACAAGCAGGAGCGACGAGCCATCCGGGGCGGTTTATCGGCGTTTGGTAGCGAGCCGCCGCGACCGGGCATCCTGGCGCACCGACCGCATCTGGCTCCATGCCTTGCGAATCAATGCGTACTTGGTGCCATAAACTGGCGCAATGCTGTCAAGAATGCAGGCTCCACAGCGAGAGGACAAGAATTGGTTTCAGTTCGCTGCCCGGGCTGATGCCGGTTCTCTGCGCTGACTATATTTCCCTGCGCCTCCTGGCGCGGCTTGAGCCCCTGACAACGGCGCTTGCGATTGCCCCGAAGTCCCTCGACGTGGTAGAGAAATCGCTCAAGCTGTTCTTCTCGGTTCGCACTGAGTCCAACACTGCGCTGTCTGATGCGGCATCCGAGTACGGCCACGATATCGAGAAGCTGCGCTCTGCATGCGCCAAGCTCTCGCCCGAGTTCGCCGAAGACGATGTCTGTGCATTGACCAAGCACCTCAACGACAGGAGCGGAAAGCTCTACCAGTACATGCGGTACGGGTCGGAGATCACAACTCAAGGTCACGAGTACGGTGCGGCCGCTCTGCCAGTTGTGGACAAGGTGTTCAGCAAATCCATCTTGTTGTTGCCGGAGCAGCACCGGAGGGTGCTTTTTTTCTGCTCGCCGCTGAAGAACCTGATCACTGGATCGCACTTTGATCAGAGCGTAAACCGCGACCTGTTGCTCCGCGTACTCGAGGAGGACAACCCCCACTTCGTTGAGCTCGTCGATCTAAGCCACAAGCTTGACAAAGAGCACACGGCGCTCTAAACCTCTTGACGCTGCTGGCGACAGCGACCGGATGATCATCAACTCGCCACAGACTCCGATCTGGCGGGCCATGAGGAGTGCATGGCCGCTAACGAATGAATGAACGATCGCTCTTGTGATGTCCGAGGTTCCACCCCCGCCGATCACGCTACGCGAAGTCCGCAAGCGCTTCGACGGCGGCCTCGAAGCGCTGCGCGATGTGTCGCTCGACGTGCGCGCCGGCGAGTTCGTGGCGCTGCTCGGGCCTTCGGGCTGCGGCAAGAGCACGGTGCTGCGTTTGGCGGCCGGGCTCGAAACGGCAAGCGCGGGGCGCGCGAGCGCCCCGGCACTCGACGGCGATGGCGGCGCGACGGCCTTCGTGTTCCAGGAGCCGACGCTGATGCCTTGGGCCAGCGTGTTCGACAACGTGTGGCTGCCGCTGCGCCTCGCGCATCGCAGCCGCGCCGCATGCACGCCGCCGGTGCGGCAGGTTCTGGCGACAGTGGGGCTCACGGAATTCGAGCGCGCGTACCCGGCGCAGTTGTCGGGCGGCATGAAGATGCGCGCCTCGATCGCGCGTGCGCTGGTGACGCAGCCGCGTGTGCTGTTGATGGACGAGCCGTTCGCGGCGCTGGACGACATCACGCGGCAGAAGCTCAACGGCGATCTGCTGCGCTGGTGGGCCGAGCAGCATCTGGCCGCCCTGTTCGTCACGCACAGCGTGGCCGAGGCGGTGTTCTTGAGCCAGCGTGTGCTGGTGATGAGCGCTCGGCCGGGGCGCATCGTGGCCGAGCTGGCGATCGAGGAGCCGTATCCGCGCGCGGCAGCGTTTCGCACGAGCGCGGCGTTCGGCGGTGCATGCCGGCGGCTCGGCGAAGCGCTGGAGCAAGCCAGCGTGTGAAAAAAAGGCTGCTACCTGCGCTCGTGCTGCTCGGCCTCGTGCTCGCCTGGGAGCTGCTGGTGCGCGTGGCCGGCATCCCGGCGTACACGCTGCCCGCGCCGTCGCTGGTGTTGACGACGCTCGTCGCCAACTTCGGCTCGCTCGCCGGCAGCTGGTGGTTCACGCTCAAGATCACCTTCGGCGCCCTGGCGCTGGCGTGTGCCGGCGGCGTGCTGATCGCGTCGGTGTTCGCGCTCTCGCCGACGACGGAGCGCGCTCTGTTTCCGGTGGCCGTGGTGCTGCAGGTGACGCCGATCGTCGCGGTGGCGCCGCTGATCCTGATCTACGTCGAGAGCACGACGGCGGCGCTGCTGCTGTGCGCGTGGATCGTCGCGTTCTTTCCGATCCTGTCGAACACCGTTGTCGGGTTGCGCGCCGCAGAGCCAAATTTGCGTGATCTGTTTCGGCTGTACCGCGCGACGCCGGTGCAGCAGCTGGCGCTGCTGCGGCTGCCGTCGGCGCTGCCGTATTTCATGGCGGGGTTGAAGGTCAGCGGCGGTCTCGCCCTGATCGGCGCTGTGACGGCCGAGATGGTGGCCGGCGCAGCAGGCCGCGAGACGGGCCTGGCCTCACGCATCCTCGAAGCCAGCTTTCGCACCGAGACGCCGAAGATGTTCGCGGCCCTGACCTTGCTTGTGTTGACGGGCGTGCTGATCTTCGCCCTGTTCAACGCGTTGTCGCGCGCTGTGCTCGGGCCTTGGCATGCGTCAGAATCTTCGCGGCACGATTGACCCTTCGATACCTCAGGGCGAACGGATTGGAAAGGCAGCACCCATGACACATCGCATCGCTCCCCTCGTGATCCTCCTGCTCGGCGCGGCGGCGTCCCACGCAGAAGACAAGGTCACCTTCGCCACCAACTGGAAAGCGCAGGCCGCGCACGGTGGCTTCTACCAGGCGGCGGCCGACGGCACCTACAAACAGTTCGGCCTCGACGTGACCATCCAGCAGGGCGGGCCGCAGGTCAACAACCGGCCGCTGCTGCCCGCGGGGCGCATCGACTTTCTGATGACCGGCAACCTGCTGCACAGCTTCGACAACGTCAAGAACAACGTGCCCACGGTGGTCGTGGCCGCGATGTTTCAGAAGGACCCGCAGGCGCTGATGGCGCATCCGGGCCAGGGCTACGAGAGCTTCGCCAAGTTGAAGGGCGCGCCGCTGGCGCTGATCGCCAAGGACGGGCAGTTCTCGTGGTGGCAGTGGCTGAAAGCGGTGCATGGCTTCAAGGACGAGGCGCTCAAGCCCTACAACTACAACCTCGGTCCGTTCCTCGCCAACAAAAAGGCGATCCAGCAGGGCTACTCGGTGGCCGAGCCGATCTACATCGAGAACCAGGGCAAGTTCAAGCCCGTCGTGCACCTGCTGGCCGACCACGGCTTCTCGACCTACAGCACGGTGATCGAGGCGCGCACCGATACCGTGAAGGCCAGGCCCGAGCTGGTGCAGCGTTTTGTCGATGCGTCGATCGTCGGCTGGGTGAATTACCTCTACGGCAAGCGCGCCGCGGCCAACGCGATGATGAT
>JANMHY010000304.1:0-2782 GCA_031375525.1 Burkholderiales bacterium | reverse complement strand
ACTCGACCGGGTGCGCGGCGACATACGGCACGTCGAGTTTGGCCAGCACGTCTTCGGCCGCCTTGGCGTCGTTGTAGGCCGGGCCGCCGACGAGAGAGAAACCGGTCAGCGAGATCACGGCATCGACAGTAACGCGGCCGTCGTGCATGAAGTACTGGTCGATCGCCGGTCGCGCATCGAGGCCGGCAGCAAACGCCGGCACGACGCGCAGGCCGCGCGCTTCGAGCGCGGCGATCACGCCGTCGTAGTGCCTGGCGTTGTTCGACAGCAGGTAGGAACGCAGCAGCAGGATGCCGACCGTGCCCTTCACGTCGCGTTGCGACGGCAGCGGCAATGCGGCTGCATCGCAGCCGAGCCGGCCGGCCAGGCGCGGGTGATAGACGCCGACCTCGGGGTACTCGACCGGCGCGGTGGGCTTGACCAAGCCGCGCAGCACGCGGCGCGGGCCCTCGGCGCCGCGATCGACGACGTGGCGCACGAGGTTCAGCATGTTCTCGTCGGAGCCGCCGAGCCAGTACTGCAGCGTCAGGAAATAGGCGCGCACGTCCTGCGCCGTGCCGGGGATGAAGCGCAGCATCTGCGGGATGCGGCGCAGCATCTTCATCTGCGCTGCGCCGCCGGTGGCGGCCTTGTCCTTGTTGCTGCCGCGCAGTTTTTTCAGCAGTGCCATCGGGCCGCTGGCCGGCTTGCCCATGTCGAAGTGGCCCAGGCGCGTCAGCTTGACGACCTCGCTGGCCGACATCAGGCAGATCATCGCGTCGCAATGTTCGCGGCGCGCGCGCAGGTCATCCAGGATCGGCAGGAAATGGTCTTCGAGGAAGAGCATGCCGGCGACGACGATGTCGGCCTCGGCGATATCGGCCTTGCAGCGCGCCAGCGCGGCGGGGTGGCCGGCGAATTCGGACGCGGCGTGCAATGACAGCGTGAGGCCGGGCATCTCGCCGGCCAGCGCCTGGCGCGCGCGCGCGGTCGCGCTCGCCAGATGCGTGTCCATCGACACGATAACCAGCCGCAGCGGCGTGGCGTTGGCAGTCTCAGCGGCTGAAGTGCGCTTTGGCGTCATACAGCGTTTCCACGGTGATCGTTGCGACACCTTTTTCGGTGGCGTAGCGCTCGGTGTTGCGTCGTGCCTTACCGCGCACGAAAAACGGAATCTTGGAGAGCTCGCGTTCGGCTTCGGGGGCCCAGGCGGTGGCCACCTGTGCGGTCGGCGCGGGGATCGTGATTTGCTCGGGAGCGATGGGTGCCGTCACTGCTGGGGCAGCCGCCTTGCTGTGCCCCAAATGCGACGCTGCCGCATCGCCATGAAACTCGAAGTCGTCGCGGAACATGTGCAGCAGGTGCTCTTCGAGGCCCATCATCAGCGGATGCACCCAGGTGTCGAACAACACGTTGGCGCCTTCGAAGCCCATCTGCGGCGAGTAGCGCGCCGGAAAGTCCTGCACGTGCACCGGCGCGGAGATCACGGCGCACGGAATGCCCAGGCGCTTGGCGATGTGGCGCTCCATCTGCGTGCCGAGCACGAGTTCGGGTTGCGCTTCGGCCACCTTGGCTTCGATCTCGAGGTAGTCGTCGCTGATCAGCGGCTCGACGCCGTAGAGCTTGGCCGCCTCGCGGATCTCGCGCGCGAACTCGCGGCTGTAGGTGCCGAGGCCGACGACCGTGAAGCCTAGTTCGCGTGATGCGACACGCGCGGCGGCGACGGCGTGCGTGGCGTCACCGAAGATGAAGACGCGCTTGCCGGTGAGGTAGGTGGAGTCAACAGAGCGCGAGTACCAGGTGGCGCGGCTGTCGTCCTGCTTGGGCGCTTCGATGCCGGCCAGCGCGCAGACCTCGGCGATGAACTCGCGCGTGGCGCCGACTCCTATCGGGATGACCTTCGTCGCCGGCTGCTGGTGCGTGCGCGTGAGCCAGGTCGCGGCCGTGTTGGCGGTCTCGGGATACATCACGACGTTGAAGTCGGCGTCGGCCAGCCGCGACAGATCGGCCGGCGTGGCGTCGAGCGGCGCGACGACGTTGATCGTGATGCCGAGCTGCTCGATCAGCGTGCGGATCTCGCGCAGATCGTCGCGGTGGCGGAAGCCGAGCGCGGTCGGGCCGAGGATGTTGCAGCTCGGCTTGTCGCCACGCACACGCGGCTCGCTGCGCGCCGGGCACATCGTGCGCACGAGACGATAGAACGTCTCCGCTGCCGCCCAGTTTTCCTTGCGCTGATAAGACGGCAACTCGAGCGGGATCACCGGCACCGGCAGGTTCAGCGCTTGCGCCAAACCGCCGGGGTCGTCCTGAATGAGTTCCGCAGTGCAGGACGCGCCGACCAGCATCGCTTGCGGCTTGAAGCGTTCGTAGGCTTCGCGCGCTGCGGTCTTGAAGAGTTCGGCCGTGTCACCGCCGAGGTCACGCGCCTGGAAGGTCGTGTAGGTGACCGGCGGGCGGTGGTTGCGGCGCTCGATCATCGTGAACAGCAGATCGGCATAGGTGTCGCCCTGCGGCGCGTGCAGCACGTAGTGCACACCCTTCATCGCGGTGGCGATGCGCATCGCACCGACATGCGTCGGGCCTTCGTAGGTCCAGAGAGTGAGTTGCATCAGGCGACGAGCCTCGAACGACGATCGAGCGGGCGCGTGAAGAGGCCAGCCAAGTCAGGCGCCTGCTCGAAGCCCTGCACCGGCGTGAAGACGAGTTCGATCGACCACTTGGTCGTCATGCCTTCGGCTTCGAGCGGGTTCGCCAGGCCGAGGCCGCAGACGACGATGTCGGGCTTGGCGGCGCGGCAGCGGTC
>JANMHY010000284.1:0-5157 GCA_031375525.1 Burkholderiales bacterium | reverse complement strand
CTACTTCGCCGAAAAGCTCGGCTACCGCAACGTCATCGCCGGCGACGTCGGCGGCACCAGCTTCGACGTTGCGCTGGTGGTGGAAAGCAGTGTTCGCAACTACACCTTCCGCCCGGTGATCGACAAGTGGATGGTCAACGTGACGATGATGCAGACGTTGTCGGTCGGCGCCGGCGGCGGCTCGATCGCCAAGGTGGAAGGCGGGCGACTCTCCGTCGGCCCGAAGAGCGCCGGCTCGATGCCCGGCCCGGCCTGCTACGACCTCGGCGGCACCGAGCCCACCGTCACCGACGCCGACGTGGTGCTCGGCTACATCAACGCGGACACCTATTTCGGCGGCCGCATGCCGTTGTCCAAAGCCAAGGCCGAGCGCGCGATCCGCGACAAGGTGGCGCAGCCGCTGGGTATCGAAGTGATCGAAGCCGCAGCGCTGATCCGCCGCGTCATCGACGAGAACATGGCCGGCGCCATCAAGCGCGAGGTGCACATGCGCGGCTATCACCCGGAAGACTTCGTGCTCTTCGCCTTCGGCGGCGCCGGCCCGACGCACATGGCCGGCCTGCGTGGCGACGTGCCCAAGGCGGTGATGTTCCCGGCCGCCCCCGTGTTCTGCGCTATGGGCTCGTCGATCATGGACATCGTGCACATGTACGAGCAGTCGCGGCGCATGGTCTTCATGGCGCCGATGAGCGAGCAGATCGTGATCGACCGCGAGGCCTTCAACTCGACTGTCGGCGCATTGATTGATAAGGCGAAACAGGAACTGGCGAGCGAAGGGCTCGATGCCGGCACGGCGATGTTCTCGCTCGAACTCGACATGCTCTACGGCGGCCAGGTCAACCTGAAGCGCGCCTCGTCGCCTCTTCTTCGCATCGACAGCGATGCCGACGCGCTGGCGGTCTACAACGAATTCGAGAAGGAATTTTCCGAAGCCTTCTCGCCGTTGGTCGTCAACAAACCCGGCGGTGTGTTCCTCGACAACTTCGTGCTGCGCGTGACGGTGCCGACGTGGAAGCCCGAGGTGCCGGTGTACGAGTTGCAGGGCGCCGACCCATCGGCCGCGCAACTCGGCAAGCGCAAGGCGTACTGGCCGGAGACGAAGCAATGGGTCGACACGCCGACGTACCAGTTCGAGCAACTGCAGCCCGGCAACGTGATCGTCGGGCCGGCGGTGATCGAGGCCGAACTGACGACCATCGTCGTGCCGCCGGAGCAGAAGTTCTCGATCGAGAAGCACGGCTTGGGGATTCTCGAAGCCATCAAACCGCCGCCGCCGCGCAAGCGCATCGCGGCGCAAGTGGCTGTCGCGGGATGACGCTGGTGCTTGCTCGGCGGCGGACGGGCCGCGTGCGCAGCGCAGAGGCTTGCCCTTCGTTGCGCTACGGGTTCCCTGTGCTCCTCGGCTTTGGGTCGCACCGCGTAACTCACTCCACTCACTGCGTTCGTTTCGTTCAAACAGACGCGGTGAGTCAGTTCACGAAGCGCGCGAGTACGCGCGCCGACCCAAATCCTGCGGTGCTCGGCGGCGCCTATGCGCTGCACCCGCGCCCCGCCCGCCGCCTTGCCTGTTGCGGCTGTTCTTCTTCGCGAAGAAACACCGGCGCATCGGGCCCGAGGGCGGTGCGGCGACCGAGCGATTTCTGGTACTCCAGCATGAGCGCGGGCGCCGCGCCGCCCTCGGGCCAAGCGCTCTGACGCAACGACAGACAACCCGACACGAGACACCGACATGGCCATCCCCACCCTCGAACAAAAGCTGACCTGGCTCAAGCCCAGCCCGCCGAGCGCACGCGAACTCGACCTCGCGGCACAGATCGACGCCGCCACCTTCGAGATCGGTTTTCAGCGCACCAACGACATCCTCGACGAAGGCATGGATGTCTTCGTGCGGTCGTGCCGCTGCGCGATGGGCGTGGCTGGTGATTCGCTGGTGGCGATCATGACGGCGGCCGGTGACATCGTGAACGGCTCCTGCGGCACGTATCTCCATGCGGTGATTCCGCCGCTGATCATCAAGTACATCCTCGCCACCTACGGCAGCGAGGTCCGTGACGGCGACCTCTGGTTCGCCAACGACGCGGTCTATGGCGGCGTGCACAACCCGGACCAGATGGTCTGCATGCCGGTCTTCCACGACGGTGTGCTGGTGGCGTGGACCGCGGCCCTCGTGCACACGACGGAGACCGGCGCGATTGAGCCGGGCGGCATGCCGGTGTCGGCGACGACGCGCTTCGAGGAGGGCATGAACATCCCGCCGATGCGCATCGGCACCAACTTCAAGTTGAACGAAGACGTGGTCTCGATGTTCGTTGCCTTCGGCATCCGCGCGCCGTCGATGATCGCGGTCGATCTGAAAGCGCGCTGCACGACGGCCGACCGCGTTCGCACGCGTCTGCTGGAACTCTGCGAGCGCGAAGGCGCCGACTACCTGACGGGGCTGTTCCGCAAAATGCTGCAAGTGGCCGAAGCCGGCGCGCGCGAACTCATCGAGCAGTGGCCCGACGGCAAGTACCGCTGCGTCACCTTCAGCGATGCGGTCGGCCTGAAGCAGGGCCTCGTGCGCTCGTGCTTCATGACGATCGAGAAGAGCGGCGACCGCATGCTGGTCGATCTGTCGCAGACCGGGCCCGAGACGCCGTCGCCGTACAACGCACACCCGCAGGCGGCGATCGCGCACTTTTCGAACTACATCTACGAGTACCTGTTCCATGCGCTGCCGATTTCCAACGGTACGTTTGCGTCGATCGATTTCAAGTTCGGCCAGAACACCTGCCTGTCGCCCGATGCGCGCGCTGCCACGTCGTGCTCGGTGATGATCTCCACCGGCGTCATGAGCGCGGTGCACAACTGCTGCGCCAAGGCGATGTTCTCGACCGCGTTGTGGCAACAGGCCGGCGCCTCGATGGGCAACGGTGGCAACGCGCTGGTGCTGGCCGGGCAGAACCAGTGGGGCGCCTTCTTCGCCGACATGCTGGCCTACTCGATCAACACCGAAGGCCAGGGCGCGCGGCCGACGGAAGACGGCATGGACGCGTTCGGCTTCCCCTGGTGCGTGTTCGGCCGCGCGCCGAACACCGAGACGGTGGAAAACGAGTTCCCGCTGCTGGTGCCGCTGTCGAATCACTGGAAGGATTCCTGCGGCCACGGCAAGTACCGCGGCGGCGTCGGCACGGCGCAGATGTGGGTCGCGCACCATGCGCCGGCCGTGTACATGATGGCGATCGCCGACAACACCAAGCTGCAGACGCCGCAGCCGCTGTTCGGCGGGTACGCGCCGTGCACCGTGCCGGGCATCGGCATCCGCAACGCCAATGTCAAGGCGCTGATGGCCAGCAGCGATCCGAGCCTGAACCTCGACGTGCAAGAGTTGCTGACCGAGCGCACGATCGGTGGCGACTACGAGGTCGAGTTCCAGGGCCGCTCGGTGCGGCCGTACAACAACGGCGACGTGGCGACGTTCGCGTTCTCGTGCGGCGGCACCGGTTATGGCGACGTGCTCGACCGTGACCCGAAGGCGGTCGAGGTCGATCTGTTGAAGGGCGTGTTGTCGGAAGGCACGGCGCGCAATGTCTACAAGGTGGCATGGGACGCGGCGCTGCGGCGCGTCGATCTCGACGCGACCGCGACGCTGCGTGCCGACGAACTGAAAGCCCGCAAAAGGCGCGGCAAGTCCTACGACGCTTTCGAGGCCGAGTGGCTGAAGCAGAAGCCTGCCGACGAGATCTTGACGTACTACGGTTCGTGGCCCGACGCCAGGGTGGTGACGCCGCTGCTGCGCGCTTGACGACATGGTCTGGCGCCAGCGCATGCAGGACCTGTCGCGCAACGTCGGCAAGCCGCATGCGCCGCTATTCGCGCCGCTGACGCTGGCGGCGTCGGCGCAGATCGAAGCGATCACGGTGGACGAGATGGTTCTCGATGCCACGCGCTTGCGCAAGAACGTCAGCGAGATGCGGCGTGTTCTCGGTCTGGATGCGGTGGTGTGCGCCGTGCCCTCGGCAATGGAGCGCGAGTGCATCGGCGCGGCGATCACTGCTGACTCGCATCCGCGCCTCCTGGCATCGCTCGACGCCGTGCGCCAGATCGCATCGGCCGACGGCAGCGAGCCGGTGTTGGTGGTGGCGCTGACAGGGCCGGCGACGCTGCTCGCGCAGATGCGCGCAGCGGTCGCTGACCTGGGCAGCGAGGCGGCTTTCGACGCCATCGGCAACACGCTCGCCACGCTGGCGCGGCTGTATGCCGAAGCTGGCGTGCACGTGCTGCAACTGCACGAGTCGGTGCTGCCCGACGAGGCCGACATCGATTTCTGGAAAGGCGCGCTCGGCACTGCGGGCAATGTCGCGCGCTTTCATCGCGTGCCGCCGCTGTTGGTGATGGACAGAGCGCCGCCGTCGTCTTGGCCGGCGCAAATGGTGGCCTGCCCGACTCTCGCGCAACATGCCGGCGCAATGCCGCGCGCCCACGGCCGCGCCTGGAGCGCCGACCCCGCCGCGTGGCCCGCGCTGCCGGGCGACAACGCCAGCGAGCGCTACGTCACCACCGTCGCCGATCTGCCGGCCGACATGCCCGTGGCGACGATCAAGTCATGGGTCGATGGCTGCCGATGAGCACGGCCGACTACTGGAACGCCGAGCTCGAGACGAAGCCGTGGGCCGAGGTCGAGCGCTGGCAGGCGCAGCGCATCGGCGAGTTCCTGCCGGCCTTGCGCGAACGCTCGGCGATGTATGCCGCGCTGCATGCGCACGCCCTGCCGACCATGCGCTCGCTGGCCGATCTGCAGGCGCTGCCGTTCACGCTGAAGGATCACATCCGCGCTGCGCAAGACGATGCCAGCGACGCACAACCCTTCGGCGCCAACCAGGCGGTGCCGCAGCGCGACATCGTGCAGGTGCTGTCCTCCTCGGGCACGACCGGCGCGCCGATGTACTACGCGCTGACGGCGCGCGATGTAGAAGCCTTCGCCGACGCCATCGCCACCACCTGGTTCACCGCCGGCTTGCGTGCCGGCGACAGCGTCGCCCACTTGGTGGGCCTGCCGATGGTCGCCGGCGGCCTGCCCTATGCCGACGGCTTTCGCCGCGTCGGCGCCACGCTGTGCTGGCTCGGCGGCTTCCCCACCGAGCGCATCCTGCGCGAGATGCGGCGCCTGCGCTGCAC
>JANMHY010000250.1:0-4349 GCA_031375525.1 Burkholderiales bacterium | reverse complement strand
TGCCAGAGCTTGCGCATCGCTTGCTCGAAGCGTGCCGCGATGATGGCGCCGTCGGTGTGTTGGTGCTCGCGCAGCACCCAGCGGCCGGCCACCATGACGTCGCGCCACGGCCGCGCGGCGCCTGCGAAGACCAAGGCGTCGAGCAACGAATCGCCCGGCACGCCGAGCGTGGCCTCGCACGACGGGTCAGCGACGAGCAGGTCGGCACGCGCGCCTTCGATGAAACCCCATTGCGCATGTCCGGCCGCCGCAGCGCCGCCGGCAAGCATGCGCTCGAACAGCCGCGCCGCGGTGGCGGGTTGGTGCTGCGGATCGGCGGCGACGTTGCGCTGGCGCAGCGTCAGCCGTTGACCGAACTCGAGCAGTCGCAGCTCTTCGAGCGCGTCGCGGCCGACCTGGCTGTCGGAGCCGATCGACAGCGGCGTGGCCGACGCCAGCCAGCGCGGCAGATCGGGCAGGCCGTCGCCGAGGTTGGCTTCGGTGGTCGGGCAGATGACGACACCGGCGCCGCTCGCCGCCACCGCATCGATCTCTTGCGGCGTGGCGTGCGTGGCATGCACGAGCTGCCAGCGCGCGTCGAGCTGCGCATGTTGGGCCAGCCACTCGATCGGCCGCGCGCCGGTGGCTGCAACGCAATCGTCGACCTCGGCCGTTTGTTCGGCGACGTGGATGTGGATCGGCCCGCTGCCGGCGCCTTCGGCCAGGCGCGCGATCGACTCGGGCCGCGCCGCACGCAGCGAATGAATCGCCACGCCGCACGGCACACCGAAGCCTTGCGCCGCGCGCTGCAAGGCCAGCACGGCATCGGCGTCGGTGGCAAAGCGGCGCTGGTCGTCGCGCAACGCCGGCTGCGTGAAACCCGCGCGCTCGTAGAGCACCGGCAACAGCGTCAGGCCGATGCCGGCCGCGCCGGCCGCATCGGCCAGCGCCCAGGCCAGCGTGCCCGGGTCGGCGTACGGCCTGCCGTCGCGGTCGTGTTGCAGATAGTGGAACTCGCAGACCTGCGTGTAGCCGCCGCGCAGCAGCTCGACATAAAGCTGCGTGGCGATGTCGCGCAGCGTCTCGGCCTCGATGCGCAGCGCCACGCCGTACATGCGGTCGCGCCACGACCAGAAATCGTCGTGCGCCGAGTCGCGCCGTTCGGCGAGGCCGGCGAAGGCGCGCTGAAAAGCGTGGCTGTGCGCATCGACGAGGCCGGGCAGGGCAGGGCCGGCAAGCACCGTCGCCTCGGGCGATGCCGCCACGCCGACTTCGACCCGTTCCCAACGGCCGTCGCGTCCGGACTCGAGCAGCACCGCCTCGGCCCAGCGCCCGCGCACCCACGCGCGCGACGCCCACAGCAGCGTGTTCACGGCGCTCGCCAATCGATCATCGTTTGCACAAGCTTGCGCAGCAGCGGCGTTGCTTCGGCCGCTTGCGCGTCGCTCCAGGCCGCCGGCGGACCTTCGTCCATGTAGGTGCGCCAGCACATCTCCAACTGCACCGCATGCACGTTGTGCGCGGGCTGACCGTAGTGGCGCGTGATGTGGCCGCCCTTGAAGCGGCCGTCGGTGACATGCGTGAAGCGCTGCTGTGTGGCCATCGACGCGATCAGCGCCTGGCGCAGCGCCGGCGCGCAACTGTGGCCATCGACGGTGCCGAGGTTGAGGTGCGGCAGCGTGCCGTCGAACAGCCACGGCAGCTCGCTCTTGATGCTGTGCGCGTCGAACAGCACGGCGTGGCCATGGGCGGACTTGATGCGCTGCACTTCGCCGGCCAGCGCATCGTGGTAGGGCTGCCAGAGCTCGTCGATGCGGCGCATGACCTCGACGCCATCGGGCTCGCCGCCGTCGCGGTACAGCGGCTCGCCGGTGAAAAAGCGCGTCGGCACGAGTTCGGTGTTGTTGCTGCCCGTGTACATCGGCGTGTTGTCGCTCGGCCGGTTCAGGTCGATCACGTAGCGGCTTTCGCGCGGCACCAGCAGGCTCGCGCCGAGGTCGGCGGCAAAGGCGTAGAGGCGGTCCAGGTGCCAGTCGGTGTCTTCGACCAGCAGCGCACGCGGCCGGTAGTTCGCCTGAAGGTCTTCGGGGATCAGCGTGCCGACATGCGGCATGCTGATGACCAGCGGCGTCGTGCCTGGGTGCAGCGTGAAGCTCATCGTGAAGACCAGTTTCCTTCACCGCAGAGGGACGGAGGACGCAGAGGTTCGCAGAGGAAAACCTGATTGAAGTTCTCTGCGTTCCCTCTGCGTCCTCTGCGCCTCTGCGGTGAAAGGAGATTTCATCGGCTCGACTCTCCTGCAAACACTCTCTGACGCAACGGATTGACGCCGAAGCGGTAGGCCAGTTCGCGCGGATGTTCGACATCCCAGATGGCGAGGTCCGCGCGCAGCCCCGGCGCAAGCCGGCCGCGGTCGTTCAAGCCAAGTGCACGTGCCGCGTGCACCGTGACGCCGGCAAAGGCTTCTTCGGGCGTCAGGCGGAACAGGGTGCAGGCCATGTTGATCATCAACAGCAAGGACAACGCAGGCGACGAGCCCGGATTGTGATCGGTGGCGATGGCGATGGGAACGCCCGCCGCGCGAAGCTCGGCGACGGGCGGCAGTTTGGTTTCACGCAGGAAGTAGAACGCGCCGGGCAGCAGCATGGCCACCGTGCCGCCGGCTTTCATCGCGTCGATGCCGGCGGCGTCGAGGTGTTCGAGATGGTCGCAACTCAAAGCGCCGTACTCGGCGGCGAGTGCAGCGCCATGCTGGTTGGAAAGCTGCTCGGCGTGCAGCTTGACCGGCAGGCCGAGGGCGCGTGCGGCGTCGAAGATGCGCCGCGTCTGTGCGGGCGTGAAGCCGATCGTGTCGCAGAACGCATCGACCGCATCGACCAGGCCGTGCGCATGCTGGCTGGCGAGCCAGCGGCCGGCGGCATCGATGTAGTCGTCGGCGCGGCCCGCGTATTCCGGCGGCAGCGCGTGCGCGCCCAGCGACGTCGTGCGTACCGACAGCGGCAGCTCGCCGCCCAGGCGCCTCGCCACGCCGAGGCAGCGCGCCTCGTGCTGCTCCGACAGGCCGTAGCCGGATTTGATTTCGAGCGTCGTCACACCCTCGGCCATCAGCGTGCGCGCCCGCGCCGATGCGGTGGCAAACAGTTGATCGTCGCTGGCGGCGCGCGTGGCGGCGACGGTGGAAGCAATGCCGCCGCCGGAGCGCGCGATCTCTTCGTAGCTCGCGCCTTGCAGCCGCAGCTCGAACTCTGCCGCGCGGTTGCCGCCGTAGACGAGGTGGGTGTGGGCGTCGATCAAGCCCGGCGACAACAGCGCGCCTTGCAGGTCGAACTCCTGCTGCGGTTGTGCATCACGCGGCACGTCGCCGTCCGCACCGATCCAGACGATGCGCCCGTCCTGGGCCAGCAGCGAGCCGCGCTCGATCCAGCCCCAAGCCTGGCGGCCGTGCATCGTGGCGATGCGGGCGTGGCGCCAGAGGGTCGTCGTCATGCGATGCGTTCCATCGAATCGGTCCCCAGGCGCCAGCCGCGCAGCGCGGGCAGCACTTCGTTGGGGTCGTCGCTCCAATACAGCGTGTCGTCGGCGAAGACGCCGTGCCAGAACGTGTTTGCGCCGCGGCGCAGCATCAGATTGAGGTCCTGGGTCGGGCCGTCGATCAGATGGCAGGTGGGCGCCGCTTCGCCGGCGAAGGAGACAGCGGCGCTGCCGGCCCGCAGCGTGGTCTCGCCTTGCGGCAGTGCGAGCACGACGCCGGCGCCGCCCAAGACGGCGAACCAGCGCTCGATGCCGGGGTAGGGCGAGAAGGGGCCATCGGCGTCGATCTCGGCGACGCTGACGCGCAGCAGCCAGTCCTGCGCGCTCGGCCACGCCAGCAACTCGCGCGTGCGTCCGCCGCCGTTGCGCCAGGGCACGAAAGGGCAATCGGCGAGATGCACCACGTTCATGGCGTGAACTGGCCTTCGATGCGGTAGCGCGAACCGGGGTGCGCCAAGCGCACCAGCGTCACCGTCGAGCCGCGGCTCATGGTGCGGCGCACGACGATCAGGCACGGCTCGCCCGCTGGCAGGCCGAGCAAGCGCGCTTCCAGCGCCGTCGGCCGCCCGGCCTCGATCGTGAACTGCGCTTCCCACAGCGGCGCCACCTCGAGCAGGTGCTGCGTCGGCGTGGTGCGCGTGAAGTCCACGCTCAGGTAGTCGGGCGCGCGGTCCGGGTTGACGAAGCGGTCCTCGCACTGCAGCGGCACGCCGTTGTCGAAGTGCACCATCATCGAGTGGAAGACACGCGCGCCCTCGGCCAGGCCGAGTTGCGCCGCCAGCGCCGGGCCGGCGCGCTCCTCGCGCACGAACTGCACGTCGACATGGTGGCGGTGGCCG
>JANMHY010000239.1:0-4070 GCA_031375525.1 Burkholderiales bacterium | reverse complement strand
GTTGACCGCTGGCCGCCATGCGCGTCAGCACGGCGCGCGGCACGCCCGCATCGGCCAGATCGCTCGCGCGCAGCCAGCCGTTCTTGCGCACCAACTGCAGTACTCTTTGCGTGTGGGTGACAGCGGAGCGCATGGCAGGGGCAATCGTCCCAGGTTGGCGTGGGCTCTAGTATGTTTCAAACATTCGTCGATTGCAAACATTCGACGAACATCTGCTTAGTGTTCACGCGCCATCAAGTGGTCGCCTCGACCAAGCGATGGGCATTGCAACAGACACCACTTCTGCGGCGTCCGAATAGCCCCTGCCGGAGACGAAAACCGCCCTCGCGACTGTGACGAAAACGTGCCGTGAATCCTGAAAAACAGGCCTCCGAAAGGCCCTTTACGGCACAAAAATCACCCCTCAAAATCGCCGGATTAGCTAACCATATCAACAACTTAGACCACTTTCCTCGACCTTCCGGATGTGGCTGTTAATCCGTAGGTCCCTGGTTCGAGCCCAGGTCGGGGAGCCAATAAATCGAAGCAAGATCAACAGCTTGCGCAAATGCACTCAAGCCGGCCTCGCGCCGGCTTTTTTCTTTGTGCCAATCTCGTGCCCGTCTGACTTTCCAGATCACAAGGGGCATGTGCGAGCGCTGCCATCGGCGTGCCTACGTTTGCAAGCGCTCGAAGAAGAAACGCACCATCTCGGCCGACGCGTCGGGGCCGCCGGGCTGGGTGAAGGAGCCCTTCGTGCTGCCGCCCGACCACGCATGCCCACCGCCGTGCACGAGCCACTGTTCGACCTGCGCCCGCCCCGCCGCGTCGCGGTACACGGTGCGGGTGCAGCCGCTGCGCGTCGTGGTCTCGCGCGACAGCGCCGGATCGGCGTCTGCGCCGAGGGCTTGGCCGACGATGGCGCCGGCGTTGGCAACCACCACCGTCTTGTCCCGGTCGCCGTGAAAGACGATCGTCGCTACAGCCGTCTGCGCAGCAGCGGCAGCGCGTGCCGGCGCAACGCCGTGCATGGCCGCAAACGCTGACGCCACGTCGTGCGCGGCGCCCAGCGGCAACCCCGAATGCGCGCCGACGGCAGCAAAGACGTCGGGGTACGCAGCGCCGAGGATCACGGCCATGGCAGCGCCCGCCGACAAGCCGGCGACGAAGACGCGGCGCAAGTCGATGCGGTATTGCGCCGCCACGTCGCCGACGATGCCGGCCAGGATCGCCGGTTCACCGCCGCCGCGACCCTGGTGCGGCGCCTGAAACCAGTTCCAGCAGTTCGAGCCATTCGCCGGCCGCGTCTGTTCCGGGTAGGCGACGAGGAAACCGTGCCGCTGCGCCAACTCGTTCATTCGCGTGCCGGCGGCGAAGTCGTCGGGGACTTGTTTGCAGCCGTGCAGCATCATCACCAGCGGCATCGGCTCGCCGGCATAAGTCGGCGGCACGTAGAGCTTGTAGTTGCGGCTGCCGGCGGCGTTGCTGAACACGCAGGTGACGAATTCGCCGACGCAAGGATCGTTCGCAGGTGCAGGGTCCAAGCGTTGCGGACGCAACGGCAGCGCTGCGGTCCAGTCGGAAACGGCGCGCTGTTTTGCCGCAGGTTCAGGCGGGTCGGATGGAGCGGCTTGCGCAAATCGCTGCGCGATGCCGGCTGCGGCCAGGGCCTTGCGAATGGTTTCGGTGACGCCTTGCAAGGCGGGCGACCGAGGCTCGAGACCGGCGGACTTCAGGGCTCGGTCGATCGTGTCTGCAATGCTGTCGATGGTCACGATGGCCTTTGTAATTGCTGCGGTGCAGCATAATGCATCGACGCGATCCATGCTGGCGCGCGTCCATCGCACGGACGGGCACAGCAGACGATCAGCCGCGCGAAAAAAAGCCTTGCGACCGGCCTACCCCGCCGCCGCGATCACCGCCGGCGGCGCCTGCACGAGTTCGATCAGCACGCCCTCGCCGCCGAGCGGAAACTCGTCGTTGCCCTTGGGGTGGATGAAGCAGATGTCGTGGCCCGCGGCGCCCTTGCGGATGCCGCCCGGCGCGAAGCGAACGCCGTGCGCCGTCATCCATGACACCGCCTTGGGCAGGTCATCGACCCACAGGCCGATGTGGTTGAGCGGCGGCGTCTGCACCGCGGGCTTCTTGCCGGGGTCTACCGGCTGCATCAGGTCGACTTCGACCGCGTGCACGCCGTGGCCGAGCGAGCAGATGTCTTCATCGACGTTCTCGCGTTCGCTGATGAAGGTGCTCTTGACGTCCAGGCCGAGCACATCGACCCAGAGCGACTTCAGGCGCTGCTTGCTGAGGCCGCCGATGGCGATCTGCTGCAAGCCGAGGATGCGGAACGGCCGGTCGCTGAAATTCATGATGGCATGCCCAGTTCGTCGAAGGCGAGGACGTGCGAGTGCACGGCGCGGTTGTCGATGCCGCGCAGCGACAGCGTGAGCTTGCGCGCGCCGAAGTCGATGTCGATCACGCCGTAGTGAACCACGGTGACGAGCGCGCCGATGCGGTTCGGTCCGTCTTCCTTGGCGGCAGCCCACGGGTGCGTGACGCCGCTGCTCGTCATCTCGTGCAGCGGATACGGCAGCGTCGCATTCGTCTCGCGGTAGATGCCGCCGATGTGCCGGTCGCCCGAGACGATGACCACGCCGCGCGCGCCGCTGTCGCGGATCAGCCGGTACAGGCGCGCGCGCTCGGCGGGAAGGCTCCCCCAGCGCTCCCAGCCATGGCCCTCGACGACGCACTGGATGCTGCTGACGATCACGCGCACGTCGGCGCTTGCACGCAACTGCGCTTCGAGCCAGCGCCATTGCGCCTGCCCGAGCATCGTCTTGGCCGGGTCGGCGTCGGGCAGGTAGCGCTCCTTGCCGGGTGCGCCGCGCTCGTCGGTCGCCTTCAGTGGCGAGCGGAACCAGCGTGTGTCCAGGCCGATGACTTGCACGCGATGGCCGCCGTGCTCGATGACTTGCGCGTGGTACAGGCCCTCGCGCGTGCGGCGCGGGTCATCGGCGCGCACGTCCCAGAAGCGCAGGAATTCGTCCTTGCTGGCCTGCTTGTGTGCGAACTCGGCGCCGCCGTCGTTCAAACCGTAGTCATGATCGTCCCAGACCGCCAGGTGCGGCGTGGTGCGGCGCAGGCGCTCGAAGTTGTCTTTCGCGGCCAGATCGGCGTAGGCCTTGCGCAGCTTTGCAATGTCGAACGGCGGCTCGCTCGAATAGACGTTGTCGCCGGCAAAGACAAAGAAGCCGCAGCGCTCTTGCAAGGCAGCGTCCCAGATTGGTTGCGGCTTGTCCTGATCGGCGCAGGAGGCGACGCCGATGCGCAAACTGTTGCCGCCGGGCTGGTGGGGTGCGACAGCGCAAGCACCGAGCGCTCCCAGACCAGCGGCAGCAACCAACGCGCGGCGACGCACGCTGTTCATCAGGCGAACATCACGCAAACAACACAATCGGCTGATCGACCGCCAGGCTCTCGCCCTTCTTCGCCAGCACCTCTTTGACGGTGCCGTCCTGCGTCGCGGTGAGGATGTTCTCCATCTTCATCGCTTCGATCACGGCCAGCTTCTCGCCGGCCAGCACCTTCTGTCCAGGCTGCACCGTGATATCGGCGAGCAGGCCCGGCATCGGCGAAAGCAGGAACTTGGACAGGTCAGGAGGCGCCTTGTGCGGCATCAGCTTCAGCAACTCGGCCGCACGCGGCAACAGCACCAGCGCCTGGATGGCGGTGCCGTTGTGCGCGACGCGGATCGCCAGCGGCCGCCGCTCGCCGCCATGCTCGACCTGCGCGCTGAACGGCTTGCCGTTGCAAGTGCCGGTCATCAGCGTATCGCCGAGGCGCGTCTTGCTCTGGATCGCAAAGTGGCGGTGCCGAGCGCCGGGCCGCCCCAAGCGAGGCGCGTCCCCTTGGGGGGCCGGCTCGGTACTCCGAGCCTCGGGGGCCATTTCTTCAATGACCACGTCGGCCTTGCCCGCTGTCGGCTCGAACTCCTGGATGTGCACCGGGTGGTGCACATGCACGCCGTCGGCTTTCAGCACCACCACCACCAGATCGGGCAGGTTCTTCGCGCGGTGGCCGTCGATCTGGCC
>JANMHY010000126.1:0-2091 GCA_031375525.1 Burkholderiales bacterium | reverse complement strand
CGGTCATTCGGGAAAATGGCCTCGTCAGTTGTTACATCCGTCCCTTGACGTGGATAGGCTCCGAGAAGTTAGGGGTCTCGCCCAGGGGCAACACGATTCACCTGATGGTGGCGGCTTGGCCCTGGGGCGCCTACCTCGGCGAGGAGGGCCTGAAGCGCGGCATCCGCGTCAAGACCTCGAGCTACACGCGCCACCACGTCAACATCACGATGACGCAGGCCAAGGCGGTGTCGAACTACACCAACTCGATCCTCGCCAACATGGAGGCGCTGGACGACGGCTACGACGAAGCGCTGCTGCTCGACGCCAGCGGCTTCGTCAGCGAAGGCGCCGGCGAGAACCTGTTCGTCATCAAGAAAGGCGTTGTCTATACGCCCGATCTTTCCGCGGGTGCGTTGAACGGCATCACGCGCGACACGATCTTTTCGATCTGCGCCGACCTCGGCCTGAAGCTGGTCGAAAAGCGCATCACGCGCGACGAGGTCTATATCTGCGACGAGGCCTTCTTCACCGGCACCGCCGCCGAGGTGACGCCGATCCGCGAGTTGGACCGCATCGAACTCGGCGCCGGCTCGCGCGGCCCGATCACCGAGAAGATCCAGAGCGCGTTCTTCGACATCGTCAACGGCCGCAATGCGAAATACAGCGAGTGGCTGGATCGCGTATGAACGTCGCCCCAACGACACAGGACGCCGTGCTGATCGGGGAATCCGATCTTCACGGCGACCGCGCCGTGTTCTGCCCAAATCCGAAGATGCCGCTGTGGAGCAACCACCCGCGCGTCTTCATCGACGTGCGCACCACGGGTCAAGGGCAGTGCCCGTACTGCGGCACGCGCTACCAACTCGCCGCCGGCGCGGCGCGCGGCGGCCACTGAAACCGCGCTGATGAGCCGCGACCGCACCGACTGGGTTGCGCTGTCGCGGCAGGCCTTGCTGCACCAGGTCACGCACGGTGACGCCGCCCACGCGCTGGCGCTGCTGCGGCGCCACTCGAGCACCAGCGGGCGCAGCGTGCGCATCGGCTGGCTGGCCGACGGCGAGCGGCGGTGGATCGACAACGCCGCGCCGCCGCCCAGCGCCGCGCAGTTCGCGGTCTGGGCCGGCGCCGCTGCGCAAAGCGCCGACGGCTGCTGGTGGTTGCCGCTGGACCATCTGCAGGCGCGCGTCGGCGTGCTCTGCCTTGCGGCCGTCGACGGCGACACGCTGGCCGACTTCGAAGCGCTGTGCGAGGCCGCGGCCGCGCTGGCGGCGGCCTGCGCCCAGCCGCCGCGGCCGCCCGCCGACGACGGCCTCTTGCTGCGCACGGCGCTGCGCGGCGCCGGCACCTACGTCTGGGAGTGGCATCCGGGCACCGACGAGTTGTCCGACATCGACGAAGGCTTCGAGATGCTCGGCTACGCGCCCGACCAGTTTGCGCCGACGCAGGCCAGTTGGGACCTGTTGATCCACCCCGACGACCGGGGCGACAACCATGCCGCGTACCTGCGTCACGAGCGCGGCGAGAGCGCGCAATACGAGCATGTTTACCGCGCCCGCGGCGCCGACGGCCACTGGCATTGGCTGCACGAGCGCGGACGCATCGTCGAGCGCGGTCTGGACGGCGCGCCGCGGCGCATGCTCGGCACGCAGACCGACATCACCTTGCAGCGCGAACTGGAGACACAGGCCTCGGCCGACCGCGAGCGGCTGGCGCTGATCGCGCGTCATGTGCCCGGCGTGCTCTACCAGTTCATGCAAAGCGCCGACGGGAAACTGGGCTGGTTCTCCTACGTCAGCGAACGCTGTGAAGCGATCTTCGGTGTCGCCCCCGGCGAGCTGACGAGCGACGCCAGCGCGCTGCTGCGGCGGGTCCACCCCGAGTGGCGCGAGCGCTTGCGCGCCAGCCTGGCCATCTCGGCGCGGCGCGGCGCGCAGTGGCGCATGGAGTTTCCGATCCGCCGCCGCGACGGCGCCGACCGCTGGCTGCTCGGCGCCGCGTCGCCGCAGCGCGACAGTGACGGCCGCACCGCCTGGTTCGGCTACATCGCCGACGTCACCGACCTGCGCGAGCTCGAAGCGGCCTCGCGCGACAAGGCCGCGGCCGAAGCCG
>JANMHY010000083.1:0-1646 GCA_031375525.1 Burkholderiales bacterium | reverse complement strand
TGGCGATGCTCGACGTCGATCCGCTCGGCTTCGACGTCATGGACCGCAAGCTGCTCGAAGCGATCGTGCACCGCTTCGACGGCGGGCCGGTCGGCCTGGACAACGTCGCCGCGGCGATCGGCGAGGAGAGCGGCACGATCGAAGACGTGATCGAGCCTTACCTCATTCAGCAAGGCTACCTGCAACGCACGCCGCGCGGGCGCATCGCCACGCTGGCCGCGTACCGGCATCTCGGCGTCACGCCACCGAAGACCAGCGCGGCCGAACTCTTCTAGATCAGGTCCTCGATCACCGGCCCAACTTCTTTTTGCAACGCGACGCGTTCGACGCTACGCCTGGCCGCTCAGGTGATGCAACCACGCGCATCGACAGTGATCACGCGCTCGACCGTGCCATGGTCGAGGCCGCCGCGCACGCCGACCATCGTGGCATGCAGGTTCACTGTCGGGTCGCAATGGCCTGGCACGAGCCACACCGTGTTGCCCAAAGCCGGCAGCGCGGCGCCGCGCAGGATGCCGTGCTCGTCGCCACCGTTGACGAACTCGAGATCGTCGCGGCCCCCCACGCGCGGCAAGCCGCTGTCGATGGCATGGCTCTTGTGGCCGGCGTCGATCACCGCATGGTCCGCTGCACGGCTCATGACCTGGCTCTTCACGAACAGCGCGTGTTCGAAGCGCGGCGCGCCGGGCAGCGCGTCGTTGTCGGCGTAGTCGCGGTCCATGAACAGATAAGAGCCGCATTGCAGCTCGCCCCACAGACCGCTCTCGGCTTCGAGCATGAAGCTGCCGCTGCCGGCGCCGCTGACCAGCGGGCAGGCGATGCCGGCGGCGGCCAGCGAGGCCAGCGCGTCGCGCACGGCTTGCGACGCAGCGCCGATCGCGGCGCTGCGTTCGGCCGCGCTGCGCAGGTGCTGCGCGCGGCCGTGGTAGGCCTGCAGGCCGGCGAAGCGCAGGCCATGCGCGATAACGCTGCCGGCCAGTGTCGCAGCCGCCCGCGGTTGCACACCGCAGCGGCCCTGGCCGACGTCGATCTCGACGAAGACGCCCGCCCGGCTGCGGGCGGCATGCAGCGCCGCGGCCAGGCGCTCGATACCCAGCGCGCTGTCGACCGCAATCGCCAGCGCGGCCTCACGCGCCAGCACCGCCACGCGGGCCAGCTTGCCGGCGCCGATGACCTCGTTGGTGATGAAGAGATCGCGCACGCCGGCGGCGGCCAATGCCTCGGCCTCGCTCGTCTTCTGCACGCAGACGCCGACGGCGCCGTGCGCGATCTGCTGCTGCGCGATCCAGGCGCTCTTGTGCGTCTTGGCGTGCGGGCGCAAGCGCAGGCCGCGTCGGCGCGCGAACGCAGCCATCGCTGCGAGGTTGCGCTGCATCGCGTCGAGATCGATCACCAGCGCCGGCGTGTCGATCGCCGCCACACCCTGCCCGACCAGCGCCTTCACGCCGAGGCCTCGTCGATGGCCGGTCCGCTGAGGTGCCCGTTGTCGTTCCAGCCGACCAGCGTGAAGCCCTGCTCGCCGTGCAGCACGCGGTTGATGCTGGCGTTGCCGAGCTGCCAGGTGCGCGGCGCGTCGAGCGCAATGCGCGACGCCGCGCGGTACAGCGCATCGAGCACGCCGCCGTGGGTGACGATGGCGATGTGCT
>JANMHY010000075.1:0-7253 GCA_031375525.1 Burkholderiales bacterium | reverse complement strand
GTCTCGGGCTACCAGTATGGCCGCCAGGCGCCGCCCGAGCCGAGCACGACACGGGCGCTGACGCCGGCGGCCAGCCTGGCCGACGTCATCGCCAGCCCCGGCACCAAGCTCTGGCAGGACCGCGCCAACCACCTGGTCTGGTTCAAGGTCCAGGGCGGGCTGCCGTACCCGAACGCGGACGGCCTGGCGGCCGACTCGGACGAGGCCGTTTACAAGCCGCTCAGCGTCGTCCTGTGGGGTGGCTGAAGGCTGGCGCGCGGAGCCCGCGGTGACAGCGTCGGCTGCCATTGCTAACCAATTCGAAACAGTTACGGACAGGTTCGCACGGCAAATCCCCCTAACATGTTGGTGTCGGTTGTCAAAGGGCGGCCGGCCTCCCATGCGCGTTGCAAGCAGTCGAGACGAAGGAAGTCATTCCCGTCTGGCCGGCGAATTTTTGTCCGCGGATTGCACTTGAGAGTCTCGTCGTCGTTGGGTCGAAACACTAAAAGAGAAGAATCAATTGAAGCCGGTGCACTTGCTTTTCTGTTCCGTAGCAGTTCTTTTGGCGGGTTGTGGAGGGGGTGGTGGCGATGCCAGCGACGCGGTCGCTGCAGACGCTCCCATCACGTCGGCGCCGGCCCCGGCTGCACCTGCCCCTGCGGCAACGACGACACCCACCAGCAGCAGCGGCTGGACTTTCGTCGCCAACGAAAACGAAGCCTTCAGCGTCACTGATGCGCGCGTGGTTCGTTATGGCGCCGGCAACTCGTGGCTGCAAAAGACGGTTGCCGGTGCCGCCAATTGCTCGAACACCTTCTTCGGGACCGACCCGATGGTCGGCCAGGTCAAGCGCTGCGAGACGAGCAGCAGCGCCGCAGCGGCCGTGCCAGCGCCCGCGCCGGTCGCCGCGCCTGCTCCAGCAGCGCCAAGACCTGCACCAGCCCCTGCTCCCGTTGCAGCGCCTGCTTCTGTGCCTGTACCAGCGCCCGCTCCAGCACCTGCCCCGGTTCCGGCCCCCGCACCGGCACCGGCGCCTGCACCGGCTCCTGCGCCCACGCCCACGCCCACGCCCACGCCCACTCCCACTCCCACTCCCACTCCCACGCCGGCTCTTGCGGCCGCACCGGCGGTGGCACCGACGCTCGGCAACGCACTGAGCTCGGCCCGTGTTTTCCTCTCCGGCCACAGCCTGACGGACGACCCGCTGGGTGAGTTCATGAGCTCGATCGCGCAGAGCCTGGCCACCCCGATGTGGTGGAACGAGCAGATCGTGCTCGGCTCGCCGATCCGCGCCCGCACGCGCGGCGACAACGCGGCCGATGCCAGCTTCTCCGGTTACGGCAGCGGCAAGAACCGCGGCGGATCTTCGGGGCTGAACGTCGCTGCTGAGCTGGCCAACCCGCAGACGCTGGGCGGCCAGCGCTACGACACGCTGGTGCTGACCGAGCGCCACGACTTGGCCAACGTGCTGCTGTGGGAAGACACCGTGCGCTACACGCGCCACTTCCACGAGCGCCTCGTCACCGGCAATGCGCGGGCCAACAGCTACCTCTACCACTCCTGGCTCGAGGTCATGAACAAGAGCGATCCGAGCGCCTGGATCAATTACGAGCGCGCTGCGGCGCCGGCGTGGCAGTGCGTGGCCGCGCGCGTCAACCAATCGCTGGCCGGTGAAGGCCGCGGTGACCGCATGGCTTACCTGCCGGCCGGCCTGGCGCTGGCCAATCTGGTCGAGCAGGCCACGCGCAGCGGCGTCGCCGGCATCTCCGGCGGCAGCGTGCGCGAGACGATGGACCGCCTGTTCTCCGACGACGTGCACCTGACCCGCACCGGCGCGTACTACATGGCGCTGGTCAGCTACGCCTCGGTGTACCGGCGCTCGCCGGTGGGCGCGTGGGCGCCGGCCGACGTCACCGCGCAGCAGGCGCGGGCGCTGCAAGACATTGCCTGGCAATCGGTGGCCAGCTACTACAACAGCGCCGGCACGCCGTCGATGCCGCAATGCCAGGCCGTGATGCGCGAGCAGTACTGCTCGGCGTTTGCCGCCTACAAGGGCGGCGCCGGCATGCTCGACAGTTGCATCGGCCGCTTTGCCGAGCAGACGCAGAACAACCCGTTCTACTACAACGCCGGCAGCGACGCGGGTTACTGGCTTCCGGCACCGCGATAACAGGAATCCCCCCGAAGCGGCTTCGCCGCCTCCCCCCAGGGGGCACCGCCAGCGGCCCGGCAAAGCCGGATCCGCAGCGTTCGCTTGGACAGGCGGCCTTAGCCGCCGCTGTCGAGCAAGTGTTGCGCGCCGTAGGCGCGCAGGTCGGCGAGCAGCGCGCGGTCCGTCAGCGTGCCCGCGCGTACCGCGCGCGGCGACACCTGCCAGGCGTCGATCAGGGCCATCAGGCCGAGCAATGCGCTGTCGAGGGCGGGGGCTGCGGCGAGGTCGAACTCGACGCTGCTGCCGGCGCGCAGCAGGCCGGCCAGCGTCTCGCGCAGTTTTGTCTGGTCGACGTCGCCGCGCCAGTCGCCCGACAGCGTGATGACCGCTGACCCCGCGCCGGCGCGGTCCACATGGAACCGCGGCGCCCGCGTCGCGCCGCTGGGCAGCATGCGCAGCCAGCGCCGCGCAGACCACGGCAACAGGCGCGTCAGTACCGTGCCGACGAGCATCTGGCCGTCGCTCCAGTAACGGCGCCAGAGTTGCGGCTCCTGGACGATGCGCCACACCCACTCGAGGCCCAGGCGTTGCATCCACGGCGGCGCGCGCTCGATGCTTTGCGCGGCGAAGTTGATGACCGCGCCGAGGTGGCTAATGACCGGCGCCTGCAAGCGCGCGCGGTTGCGTTCGATCCAGGCCTGGCCTTTCTTGGCGCCGAGCGCAACGAGCACGAACTCGGCGCCGCTGGCGTTGATGCGTTCGATCGTGGCGTCGCTGCTCATGGCTTCGATGTCGCCGAAGCCGCCTTCGTCGTGACCGACGCACTCGAAGCCCCGGGCTTGCGCGTTCAACTGCGCCGCCGCTTGCGCGCCGACGCCCGGCGGGCCGCCGAACAGGAAGAGCTTGATCGGCGGCCGCTGCGCCGAGCGGGCGCTGTGCTGCAGGCGCTCGAACAGGTCGGCGCCGGCGACGCGGCCGGGAAAGCCCAGGCCCATCCAGCGCGCGGCGAGCACGATCGGAAAGCCGTCGGCGACGCTGAGATCGCTGCGCAGCACCGAGCCGCGGAACACGCGCTCTTGCACTGCGGCGGCGACGAAGTTGACGTTGGGCGTGGACAGGAAGCACGGCCGGCGCGTGGCCACGCACTGCTGGAGGTGCCGCACCGCGCCGTCGAGGTCGATCCGGTCGAAGACCAGGCCGAGCAGCGCATGCACGTCGCGGCCCAGATCGAGCTCGCGCCGGCCGTTGGCGGCATGCACGATCAGCGCGTCGTCGCTGATCTCACTCGCCTTCACGCTTGGCCCGCACCCAGGTCGATTGGCGCTTCCACAAAAAGGCGGCGTACATCGGCAGCTTGCGCAGCGCGTAGGCCGGCGCGGTCAGCAGCAGCTCGGACAGCGCAATGATGTCGCGGCCGGCCAAGCGCCAGGCGGCGAGGATCGACAGCACCAGCAGCGCCAGCGCACCGGCGCTGATGGCCAGCGGCAGCGCGCCGGCACCGAGCCACCAGGCCAGCGCGCCGAGCAGCGCCAGGCCGAGCTGCAACTGCACCAGCAGCGCCAGCGGCGGCACCATCAGGTCGGCGGCCAAGGCCAGCAGGCGCGCGTCGGCGCGACGAAGGCCGGCGGCGATCAAGCGCGGGCCATGCGCGAACATCAACGCCAGGTTGCCATGCTCCCAGCGGCGGCGCTGCGACGCCGCAGCGTCATCACTGTCCGGGAACGTGCTCGTCACGCGGGCCTGCGGCGCGAACAGCGGCGGCCGGCCGCGCAGCGCCAGATCGGCGCCGAGCTGCACGTCCTCGGCGATGTGGCCGCTGGCCAAGGGCGCATCGCGCAGCAAGGCCCACGGGAACATCATGCCGGTGCCCATCAATTGGCACGGCGCGCCGACCACCCACCAGCCGAGCGGGCGTACGCGGTTGCGCACGCGCCAGGCGAAAGCCGAGACGCGCGCGCGCAGGCCCGAACCGGCCGGCGCATTCATCTCGTAGAGCGCCTGCACCGGCCGGCCGCTGCTGCCGCACAAGCCGGCCAGCGTGTCGAGCGCGCCGCTATCGAGCAGGCAATCGGCATCGACGATCACCACCATCGCCGGCGGGCGCGCGCTCAAGTGGCGCACGCCAAAGTCGAGCGCGAAGCCTTTGCCGCGATCAACCGCGTCGCTGCGCTCGATGACTTCGGCGCCGGCCTGTCGCGCCACCGCCGCGGTGTCGTCGTTGCAGTTGTCGGCGACGACGAGCACGCGGTCGCCGCTGCGCAGTTGGGCCTGTAAGGCACGCAGCGTCGCTTCGATGCCCGCCGCTTCGTTGTGCGCCGGGACCAGCACGGCCACATCGGCGTCGGTTCGACTCGCCGCCGTTGAAGCCGAGGCACGACGCCCGCCGTGCGCCAGCAGCACCTGCGACAACAGCACCAGCACCGGCAGCGCGCCGAGTACGCACAGCGCTGCCAGGGCGTAGGTCAGAAGGCTCCACCCCATGGCCATCAAGCCGCGACCGCGGTGCGGGGACCGGAAGGATCAGCCGCCGCGCAGGCTGCGCGCGACCTTGGCGACGCCGCGGCGCGCGCGATAGAAGCCGCGCAGCAGCACCGGCGGCATCCAGTCGCGCATGTACTGCTCGGTCTTGAACTCACGCGCTTCCTTCTTGATGGCGGCATCGTCGCTCGGCCGCGCCTGGTACATCGTCGACAGGTTGGGCACCTCGTTGTACACGTTCTTCGAGGCCGTGTAGTAATACAGCGCCACCGAGCGCCGCTTGACGCCGTCGGGCGTCAGCAGCTCGTCCGGGTGGCCGTGCCAGGTATCGGCGTCGGTGGAGAAAACGACGCAGCGGTTCCAGATTGGCGAGACGCGGGCCCGGCACTCTTTCATCGACTTGTCCCACAGCTCCAACTGGCCGCGCCACTCGTCGTCCCAGGTTTCGTTCAAGTAGATCAGCAGGTTGATACGCCGCTGCACGTTCAACTGCTCGTGGATGCGGAAGTCGGCATGCACGCCGAGCTTGCCGCCGCGTGTCGTTTCATGAAAGCCGCCGCCGTTGAAGTACGGGTCGGGCAGCAGCGCGTCGATGCCGGTCAGGCCTTCCAGGAACTGCAGCATCGGCTGCGAGTTCATGAAGTGGAAGAACTCGCGCACGAAAGCGTCGCACTGCTCGGGCATGACCTGGCGCTTGTGGTGGCCGCCGTAGCCGATGTCGAAGACGACGTCGTCGTCGAGCTTTTCTTTCGGAAAGTGTTCGAAGACCTTGCGGATCAGCGGCTCGGGAAGGATGCCTTCCATGACGATGTGCGGGAACGGGTCGGCGCTGCGGTAGTCCTCGGCCAGCAGGCTGCCCAGCGCGCGCGCCTCCGTCGGGTCCATGCGCAGACCATCGGCGGTATCGATCGGAAGGGTGACGGGATGCATGGTGTCGGCAGCGTTGAAGAAGATCAGTCAGTGCAAATTGTCGGCGCAAAGCAGGGCGGCACAGGCGTGCTCGGGGTGGTTGGTTTGCACGCTCACCAATAACCCACGGCGCGCCCGGAGACGAGCCGGCGGTTGGCCAGCCACATTACCGCGACATCGAACAGCGACAAGGCCAAGGTCGTCGGCAGCTTGACGACGCGCTTGGCCGGCGGCAGCGCCCACCAGCCGGGCAGCCGATGCCAGAGTTGCTTGGTGCGAATGGCCCAGAGGCCGCGGATTTCGATCTGATTGGCCATCATGCGGCGGTACCAGTTCGGATCCTGCGCGTTCAACTCGCGCACGATCTCGCCGGCGCCGGGGCCGTGGCGCGGCGTCATGAACAGCAGCACGTCCCAGCACAGGAAGGCGTTGAGAACGGTGCCGATGGTCAGGCGCACTTCGTGATTGACGATGTCGCGCACGTGGGTCAAGCCTTCGTAGTAGTGCGAGGCGTTGTCGGCGCGGACCACGCGCGAGTAGTCCGGGTCCTGACGGAAGCCGTCGGTGATGACCATGGCGTGCAGGAAACCGTCTTCGACCGAGAGGTCGATCGGCATCCAGATGCTGCGCATGCGCGCCGCCCACATCACGTAGAACGAACCGGCGATGCCGGCGTGGCTGTCGGCCAGGCGCCGTTTCGAGACGCGCATCGACAGCTTTTCGAACCAGGTGTTGTCGCTTTTGCGATGGAAGTCCTTGAGCGGCAGATCGACCACGGTCCAGGCGTGCCCGTCGCTGCGCAGGCGCTGCACGCTGTTGGCTATGGTCTCGGTGTGGCCGAACTCGATGTCGGCGTCGATCATCAGGAAGGCGTCGGTGTGCGGCGCGGCGATCTCGTGGACCAGCTTGTTCCAGGCGTGGCTCTTGCCGGCGCGCTCGAGCGAGACCACGCGCCAGCCGACGCCGGCTGTCTTGCTGTTCGCGCACGCGGTTTGCAGCGCCTGTTCGGCCAGTTGGTGCGTGTCGTCCTTGCAGCCGTTGGGCACGACGATGATTTCCCACTGCACATCGGGCAGCGCCGCGCCGGCGCCGCTGAACACCGATTGCTCGAACAGCGAACGGACGGTGCGCGCGATCAGCTCGCGCTCGTTGTAGGCCAGGATGCCGATGGTGATGTGCAGCGGTGTCTTCATCGCAGCAGCCATCCCGCGGCGCTGACGAAGCCCAAGCCCAAGGCCCAGCCGACCGGCCAGGCGGCCAGCGTCAGCACCTCGTGGCGCCAGCTGAGCAGGCCGAAGCGGCGGTCGAACCACCACACCACCGGCGCCATCGCCGCCGGGCTGAGCGCGATCGCCCAGTACGCGCCGTGCACGCCGTAGAGCTTGTACGACAACGGCACGAAGACGAAGAACGCGATCACGCGCACCAGGTTCATCACCGCCTGTGCATGCGGCGCCTGCAGCGCCAGGTAGGCGCCGGCGGAGACGCCGTAGCGGGCGACGATCAGCGCGAACGACAGGATCTGCAGGATCGTTCCCGCCTCGGCGTAGCGCGGGTCGTACATCAAGCCGACCACCCAGGGGCCAACGGCGAACAGCAAGCCCGCGGCGGCAATGAACATGACGTCGAACGGCAGGCGCATGCGCAGATAGACCTCGCGCAGGCGCTGCGGGCTGTTGCGCATGACGTCGGCAAAGGCCGGCGACGCCACCTGGCTGAAGACCCGGCCGAC
>JANMHY010000501.1:0-5700 GCA_031375525.1 Burkholderiales bacterium | reverse complement strand
AGGCCGCGCCTCGTACACCAGGTTGAAGGGCGTCTCGGTGGCGCGGCGAAAGCGCGCGAAGCCGCCTTGGGTGGCAACCTGCCGCAGCCGCGCCTCGCCGGCCTGCGCACCCAGGCACAAGCCCACCTCCTGCGCGCGCGAGGCCGGCGTGCAGATGAAGGTCGATGCCGAGTAGAAGATGCGGCCCACCGGGTTCAGGTTGTCTTCGAGGCGGTCGTTGGCAAAGGGCTCGACGATCAGCCAGTGGCCGTCCTTGTGCAGCGCCTCGCGCACATGGGCTGCGGCGCCGACCGGGTCGCCCATGTCGTGCAGGCAGTCGAACATCGTCACCAGGTCGTAGCCGCGCCCGGGAAAGCCCTTTGCGCTGGCGACTTCGAAGCGCACGCGCGCGGCCAGGCCGGCGCGCTCGGCAGCCTGCGTCGCCTGCTCGACCGACGGCACGTGGTAGTCGAAGCCGACGAAGGTCGAGCGCGGGAACGCTTCGGCCATGATCAGCGTCGAGGCGCCATGGCCGCAGCCGACATCGGCCACCGAGGCGCCGGCGGTGAGCTTGTCGTGCAGGCCGTCGCAGGCCGGTATCCACTGCGACACCAGGTTGGCCGCATAACCCGGCCGGAAGAAACGCTCGGTGCCGTGGAACAGCGCGCTGTCGTGTTCGTGCCAGCCCAGGCCGAGGCCGGTGCGAAAGGCGCTGACCATCTTCGGGATGGCCTTGAACTGCGCCACCGCGATCTCGAACGCGCCCGGGATGAAAGCCGGGCCACCCTCGACCGTGAGCGCGAAGGCCTGCTCGTCGCTGAGGCTGAAGCGCTCGGTCTTCGGGTCGTACTCGACGTAGCCGCTGGCGGCCTGCGCCGATAGCCATTCGCGCACATAGCGTGCATCAGTCTCGGTGCGCTGCGCCAGCGCTTCGGCCGTGAGCGGCGCGTCGGCCAGCGCCTTGTACAGGCCGAGCTTGTCGCCGACCACGATGGTGGCGGCGTGCATCACCGCGCCGAGGTCGTGCACGAAGTTGCCCATGAAGGCGTTCAGGCGCGTCTCGTCGACCGCCAGGGTGCGCTGGGAAGTGGCTTGCGTTGCGCTCATCGTCTGCTCCTGGGTTGAACCTGTGTTGGTCCCGTGCAGGTTCTAGGCGCAACGGCGACGGTGCGAAATGCTCAATCCTGCGTACGGCCAGGCTTCACGAGGCCAGCGCACGCATCACCGCGGCGGTGCGTGTCTCGACACCCAGCTTGCAGTACACGTGCTGCAGGTGCTTGTGGACCGTGCGCGGGCTGATGGCCAGGATCTGGGCGATGTCGCGGTCGGTCTTGCCTGCCGCCACCCACGACAGCACGTCGTGCTCGCGAGCCGTGACGGGCAACGTGCTCGGCAGCGTGGCGTTCTCGGCGCGCGCACGCGCCAGCGCGCCGGTGCGGTGAAACAGCCCCGCCAGCGGGCGCCGCAGTTGGTCGAGCAGCGCCACCTCGCGGTCGCTGAAGTCGCGAGCGCGGCGGTTGAGTACGAAGCCCGCCAGCCAGCCGTCGCCCACATGCAGCGGCAGCGCCACGGCATGGTCGATGCCGATCGCGCGGTAGTACTCGTCGTACAGCGCGCTGTGGCGGAAGCTGCGCCATGGCACCGAGTCGCTGATGCGATGCGTGCGCGTGCCGCCGTCGAAGCCGTGGTGGCGCACCAGCGGATGCTCGCGCAGGTGGCGGTCGAAGCTCGCGAGCGCGTCGGCGCCGAGCACCGCCGTGGCGGTGACGCGGCGGTGGCCGCTCATGAGATCGCAGACCGACAGCGTGGTCAGCTCCGAGGCCACCAGCGCCGGCAGGCGCTCGATGCCGCAGTGGGCAAAGCCGTCGGCGTCGTCGATCGCGTCGGCGGCATCGGCGATGAAATCGAGCGCGGCGCCGAGGGTCAGGGCAGGGCAGCACATGGCTCGCAACTTACCTACAGGTCAGTGACTTGTCAACCAGTAGGTAAGCCCCTAGAATCGTATCCCATGAGCCGCGCTGCCGCCATCACACCCGCCGAACCCCCCACCGCGCTGCGCATCCTCGATATTGCCTCGCGGCTGGTGCAGACGCGCGGCTTCAACGGTTTCAGCTACGCCCACATCGCCGCCGAGCTGGGCGTCACCAAGGCCAGCCTGCATTACCACTACCCGAGCAAGGCCGATCTCGGCAAACGCCTGATCGAGCGCTACGAACAGGACTTCGCCACCGCGCTGGAGCGCATCGAGGCCGAGACGGATGACGCCTTCGAGCGCCTGCAACGCTACGCGCGCATCTACGCCGGCGTGCTGGGCAACGAGAAGATGTGCCTGTGCGGCATGCTGGCAGCCGAGCACGGCACGCTGCCGGCGCCGATGCGGCGCACGCTGCAGCACTACTTCGACCTCAACGAAGCCTGGCTGGCCAAGGTGCTCGACGGCGGGCGCAGGCGAGGGCAGCTGCGCTTCGACGGTCCGCCGCGCGAGGTGGCGGAGCTGCTGGTCGGCGCACTCGAAGGCGCCATGATGATGGCCCGCTCGTACGGCGATCCGCGCCGCTTCGCCGCCGCCTCGGACCGGCTGCTGGCCGACATGCGCGCCGATGCCGCGCCGGCGCGCAAGCCGGCGCGGCGCTGAGTTGCGCGTACGCATTCCTGCCCATCGCGCTGCCGCCCTCGAGCGCCTACAACTGCTGTACGCCCCACCACTACCCACCGGGGCGCAGGAGTTCATCATGACGATCGATCCCTCCCGCCGGCAGGCGCTTGCCATTGCGCTGGGCGCAGCCGCCACCGCACACGCCGCGCCCGCCGCGGCGCAGGGCACGATTCTCGACGGCCGCCGCTTCGACGGCGTGTTCATCGAACGCGGCAAGACGTCCGGCGATGCCGACACACTGACCTTCAAGGGCGGGCGCTTCCGCTCCAGCGCCTGCGACCGCTACGGCTACTCGGACGCGACCTACCAGGCCAGCGCGGCCGGCGACGCGATCGCTTTCGAGGCCGAGACCGACAGCCCGAAGTACGGCAAGCTGCGCTGGAAAGGCGTGGTCCGCGGCGACAAGCTCGACGCCACCGCCACCTCGCTGCGCGAGGGCAAGCCGCCGGTCGAGAACTGGGTCGTCGCCGGAGCGGCCAAATGAGCCCGCTCGCCGCGTCGCAGGTCACCTGCATGCTGCCGGTCAAGGACATGGAGCGCGCACGCCGCTTCTACGAGCAGCAGCTCGGCCTCGCACCGCTGGGCTTGAAGCCGGACGGCAAGTTCGTCTACCGCTGCGGCGGCACCGAGCTGGCGCTGTTCCCGAAGCCCGACGGCACGCAGGCCACGCACACGGCGGTCAGCTTCAAGGTCGAGCACATCGGCGCCGCCGTCGGCGATCTGGAGCGGCGCGGCGTGCGCTTTGCCGACTACGACCTGCCCGGCCTGAAGACGGTCGAGCATGTCTGCGTGCTCGGCTCCGAGAAGGCGGCCTGGTTCGAGGACCCGGAAGGCAACATCCTGTGCCTGCACGAGGACCTGGACTGAGTCAGACCCAGGGCTGCGACAACTGCTCGGTGGCGATCACGCGCTGCGTCGCCGGCCGCGCCAGCACGCGCTGCAGGAACGGCCCGACATGTGGCAGCGTGCGCGCCGGGCGGTGCGCGCTGCGTGTCCAGCGGCAGAGCATGAAAGCGTAGGGGTCGAGCGCCGAGAAGCGCTCGCCCATCAGCCACGGTCCGCCGTGCGAGGCCAGTTGCGTGTCGATCTGGTCGATCAGGCCTTCGATGCGCTTTTCGGTCGCCGCCTTCACCTCCGCAGCGCCGCTGGCGTTGCCTGGCGCGACATAGCGGTCAGTGTAGAAGTAGATCGGCATCTGCGACTGCAGCGACGCACTCAGCCACAGCAGCCACTTGTAGAACTGCGCGCGCTCGGTGGTGCCCACCGCGGGCGCGAGGCCGGCGGCCGGGTGCATGTCCACCAGATGCAGCACGATCGCCGCGGTCTCGTACAGCACCAGATCGCCATCGACCAGCACCGGGATCAACCCGTTCGGATTCATCTTCAGGTACGCGGGCGACTTGTGTGCGTTGTTCTCGCGATCGACCAGCTTCAACTCGAACGGCACGCCGAGCTCTTCGAGCAGCAGGTGCGGCGTCATGCTGGCGTTGCCGGGCGCGTAGTGCAATTTGATCATGGCAAGGAGATTTTGATTGCAGCCGAACGTGCATTGGATATCATCGAAGCTACTGTACGAATATCCATATGAAGATCGCAGGACTCTTTGCGGGCATTGGCGGCATGGAGCTGGGCATGCAGCGCGCCGGCCATCACGCTGTGCTGTTGTGCGATGTCTTGCCAGCCGCGCAGGCCGTGCTGGCGGCGCGCTTTCCCGGCGTTGACTACCGAGACGACATCACGCGATTGCGCTCGCTGCCTGCGGATGTGGACCTCGTATGTGCTGGTTTCCCATGCCAAGACTTGAGCCAGGCGGGCCTCACTGCAGGTCTCGACGGCGAGCGGTCGGGCTTGATCGGCGAAGTGTTCCGCCTGCTGTCCCGGCGACGCGTGCCGACAGTCGTGATCGAGAACGTGCCCTTCATGTTGCAGCTCAACGGCGGCAATGCCATGCGCGCGATCATTGATGAGTTCGAGCGCCGCGGTTACCACTGGGCCTATCGTGTCGTCGACAGCTATTCCTTCGGCCTCGCGCAACGGCGTGAGCGTGTGTTCCTTGTTGCCTCGCGAGCACTCGATCCGTCCGAAGTGCTGCTTTCCGACGATGCTCCGATCGGACGCCATGCTTCGGCGGTTGGTGTTCGCCCCCACGGCTTCTATTGGACAGAGGGCTTGGGTGGTTTGGGTTGGGCCGTCGATG
This sequence comes from Burkholderiales bacterium, assembly GCA_031375525.1. Lineage (GTDB taxonomy): Bacteria > Pseudomonadota > Gammaproteobacteria > Burkholderiales > Burkholderiaceae_C > CADEEN01. Next base: position 868 of record JANMHY010000501.1, on the reverse strand, counting down.
CTGTGCCGACGTTGAAGAACGGCAGCACCATTGGCATCGCCTCGCCGCCCGCTGTGCTGATGCCCGATGGCCGGATCGTCAAGGTTGGCATTCGTGATGGCGAGCGCTTGCAGGGTTTTGATGCCGACTGGACCCTTGCCGCCGAGATGGTCGCGCGACCCTCGGCGAGGTGGGGCTTGGTGGGTAGCGCGGTCAGCGTGCCGGTGGCGCAATGGGTCGGCGAGCGGCTGCGCAAGCCGGGCCGCTACGACACGAAGCACGATCGGGAATTCCCGACAGCAAGTCGCCCGCCGCGAGCAGCGCGTTTCGATGGGCGCGAGCGACATGCAGTGAACATCAGCACAGACCCGCTGGGAATCGCGCCGCTGCCGCTGCTGCGCTTCATGTCGGAGCCTGCATCCCAGGAATTACTGTCTCTGAAGGCGACCGCCGGTTTCCTCAGCCGCACGCGTCGAGCGAAGTTGCGCTTCGCGCCGGGCTTCATTGCGTCTGTAGAACGGCACCTTGTTGCGATGGGCGGCACCGTGCCCGGCGCTGCGCCATCGGGTCCGCAACTAGAGCTGCTTGCAGCTTAGCCCGCTACAACACCCTCAGAATCGACGCTCGCGGAACTTGCCGCAAAGCGAGACAAGCATGCGTTCGTAGTGCGTGTGGTCATTGCGCGTTGGCGCAGGATCGGCTTGCATGACGGTTACCGGTGATCCGTCGTTGCGGCAATCAACGACTGTCGTACCAATGACGTCGTAGCCGTATTGGTTGTTTTTGCTGGCGGCAGGCACAGCGTTGCTGATCATCTGCACGACGCGCCGCGCATCTTCGGGTTGATTGTGCCGATTGACGGCGCCCTTGCCGCTGGGCGAAATGAATG
>JANMHY010000989.1:0-3715 GCA_031375525.1 Burkholderiales bacterium | reverse complement strand
AGCCCGCTCGGGCACGCTGATTACTTTCGAGGAAGACGCCAACATGGAACAAGCCGTTGTCTCGGGCATCGCCTTCAACCGCGATGAAGCCAAAGTCACCATCCTCGGCGTGCCCGACAAGCCGGGTGTGGCCTACCGCATCCTGGGGCCGGTGGCCGAGGCCAACATCGACGTCGACGTGATCATCCAGAACGTCTCGCACGACGGCAAGACCGACTTCTCCTTCACCGTGCACCGCAACGACTACCAGCGCACGCTCGACCTGCTGAAGACGCAGATCGCACCGGCCACCGGCGCGAGGGAAGTCACCGGCGACGCGCGCATCTGCAAGGTCTCGATCGTCGGCATCGGCATGAAGAGCCATGTCGGCGTGGCGGCGACGATGTTTCGCATCCTCAGCGAAGAGGGCATCAACATCCAGATGATCTCGACCAGCGAGATCAAGACCAGCGTCGTCATCGACGAGAAGTACATGGAGCTGGCGGTAAGGGCGCTGCACCGCGCCTTCGAGCTCGACGGCGAGCCGGCCAAGGTGTGACGGGCAGGCGCTAGAATTCGCCACCTTTTGGAGTCGTGACCGAGTGGCCGAAGGTGCTCCCCTGCTAAGGGAGTATGTGGGCAAAACCTGCATCGAGGGTTCGAATCCCTCCGACTCCGCCAAAACGCAAACGCCCCATCCGGGGCGTGTTTGTTTTGGCGGAGCCATCGCCCCACGGCGAGCAATCCCTGCGCGTCGGTGGGGAACTCGGCGAACGCGCCGCGGTGCTGCATGCCGGCGTTGTTGACCAGGATGTCGATCACACCGATGTCTTGCTCGATGCGCGTTATGCCGGCGTCGACCGCGGCGGCATCGGTGACGTCGAAGGCGGCCGCCTCGGCCACCACGCCCTCGGCGCGCAGCGCCGCCATGGCTTCGCGCAGCTTCGTTGCATCGCGCGCATTGCGCACGATGCGTGCACCGGCCGCACCGAGCGCTTGCGCCAGCGCATAACCGATGCCCTTGTTGGAGCCGGTGACGAGCGCGGTGCGGCCCGACAGATTGTTTCACGCTCGGCTCCAAGGGGGTGGGGCGGCAAACAATGGTGACCGTCTCCGAAGATGGCGTCGAGCGGAAGTGCAAGCAGGTTTGGCCGCGGGCTGCCCCGTCCGACTCAGCGCAGTCGCGCTTGCAGGCTCACGTGCTCTCCCGCAGCTCGATCCGAAACGGCACCATCACCGTTTCCGCCGGCAGCCGCTCGCCGTTGCGTGCGGCGTCGATCGCGCGCAGCAGCAACTCGCCGGCCGCGCGGCCGATGCCGACGCAATCGACGGCGACGGTGGTCAGTCGAGGGTGGCAGGCTGTTGACACTTCGAAGCCGCCGAAGCCGGCAATCGCCAGGCGGTGCGGCACGGCCCAGCCGCGGCGCTGGCACTCCATCAGCGCGCCGAAGGCGGCGTGGTCCGAGACGCAGACGAGGGCCTGCACTTCGGGCCACTGCCCGACGAGTTGCGCCACGGCTTGCGCGCCATGCGCCATCGATACGGGGGCCTGGCCGATGGTGACAACGCGGCCGCCGCGCAGCTTCAACTCGCGCATCGCTTCTTCGAAGCCGCGCCGGCGCTCGGCGCCGCGCGCATCGCGGCCCGGCTCGCCGCACATGAAGGCCATGCGGCGGTAGCCCTGGGCATGCAGCTGCCGCACCAATGAGGCGGTGGCTTCGGCATTGGAGAAGCCGACGCTGTGTTCGATCGGGTCGGCCAGCAAGTCCCAGGTTTCGACCACCGGCACGCCGGCGGTCTCGAGCATCTTGCGCGCCGCCGGTGTGTGGCTGCCGCCGGTGACGATCACGCCCTCGGGGCGGCGCATCAGCATCGCCCTGAGCAAGCGCTCTTCAGTGGCGATGTCGTAGTCGGTGTAGCCGAGCAACACCTGCAGGCCGCTGGCTTCCACGGCGGCGGTCAGGCCGTGCGCGGTGTCGGAAAAGTTTGAGTTGTTCAGCGCCGGGATCAGCGCGGCGACGAAGCCCGAGCGCTTGCTGGAGAAGGTGCGCGCCGTCTGGTCGATCACGTAGCCCATCTCGTTGCAGGCCTTCAAGATGCGCAGGCGCAGCGCTTCGGACGTCGTGCGGTCACTGGTGCCGCCGTTGGCGCTGCGGTTCAACGCGCGCGAGACCGTCATCTTCGACACGCCGACGCGCGCAGCCACGTCGGCCATCGTCACCGGGCGGGCGGGAGCCGCGGGGGGCTTGCGTTTGGGGGTCGGGGGCACGGTAGGTGGGGTGGATACCGATAACGAGCGTGGCCTGCGATGACATGGCTTGCGGCACCGCGTCGACGCCAAATCATAGAGCGGGGCGGCGTTTCAGCAGCGTTCGGGAAAAACCTAGTTACCGGTAACGTTAACGATGCCAGACTGCCGAGCCGCATGTCCATCGATGTCTTCGACCCCCGCTTTGCCGCCGTTGCCCAATGTGCCGGCGGAGTGGAGCGCCTGTGCACCGGTGCGGTGTGGAGTGAAGGGCCGGTGTGGATGCGTGAAGACCAGTCGCTGCTGTGGAGCGACATCCCCAACAACCGCATGCTGCGCTGGCACGCCGCCAGCGGCATGACCGTATGGCGCGACGGCGTGGAGTTCACCAACGGCCATGTGCGCGAGGCCGACGGTTCGCTGCTGCACTGCTCGCACGGCTTGCGTGGGGTCGTGCGCACGCGGTTTGGCCCCGGCTTGCAGCCGCTGGGCGACGAGGTGATCGTCAGCCACTACCAGGGCCGGCGTTTGAATTCACCCAACGACGTGGTGGTCAAGCGCGACGGCACCGTCTGGTTCACCGACCCGCCGTACGGCATTCTCAGCAACCGCGAAGGGCACCAAGCGGAGAGCGAACTGGGCGCGAACCACGTGTTCCGCTTCGATCCGGCGAAGCAGAGCTTGGACATCGTCAGCGCGTTCGTCGAAGAGCCGAACGGTCTGGCGTTTTCACCGGATGAGAGCCTGCTCTACGTCAGCGACACGTCGGCCGCCCTGCGCACCGACGGCAGCGGCCACCACCACATCGTCGCCTTCGATGTGATCGGTGGCCAGGCGCTGACGAACCCGCGCGTCTTTGCCGTCATCGAGCCGGGCCTGGCCGATGGCTTTCGCGTCGATGTACACGGCTTCGTGTACACGAGCAGCGAAGACAGCGTGCAGGTCTATCACCCGGACGGCACACGCATCGGCCGCATCGCGGTGCCGGAGAAAGTCGGCAACCTGGTTTTCGGCGGCGTCGATGGCAATGAACTCTTCATCTGCGCCAGCACGTCGCTGTACCGCGTGCGCCTGAACACGCGCGGGGCCACGGCATGAGCCGCCAGCGCAAGCGCCTATGGAATGGTTGACGGCCTCGTTGAGCGGCTCGACGGAGCACGGCATCGCGCCGTGGGCCTACTGGCACGCGCGCTGCATGGTGCTGGCGTGGGGCGTGCTGATGCCGCTGGGCGCGCTCGTCGCGCGCTTCTTCAAGGTCACGCCGTCGCAGGCCTGGCCGTGTGAACTCGACAACCGTGTCTGGTGGAACTTGCACCGTGGTTTGCAGTGGAGCGGTGTGGTGCTGATGACGGCCGGTGTCGTGCTCGCGTTCAACCGCGGCGCAGGCAGCAGCGCGGCTGCGGTGTGGCACACCGGGGCTGGTTGGGTGTTGTGCGGGCTGGGCTGGACGCAGGTCGCCGGCGCGCTGCTGCGCGGCAGCAAGGGCGG
>JANMHY010000490.1:0-1837 GCA_031375525.1 Burkholderiales bacterium | reverse complement strand
TTGCAGCGCCGCTTGCCCCGGCGCGACGCCGAAGGCATAGCTCTGCAGCGTCAGGTCGATCTGGAAGCCGCGCGGCCGGCCCTGCGCGTCGAGCGATTCGAAGGGCGCGAAAGCGGCGTCGCCGCCGTAGCGCAGGCGCGGTGCGTCGGTGGCGGCAAGGCCGACGCCGCTCGCAAGAGCGCACTCGACATCCCGAGTCCGTTGCGCCGCGTCACAGCGCGGCACTGTAGGTTTGCAGCGCCTCGATCGCTGCGGCGCGAACGTCGGCGGCAAGGAAGCTGTGGCGTGCCGCTTCGATCTGCATGCGCACCAGGTCGTGCAGCGTCAGCTCCGTGTGCGCAAGCAGGGCCTCGCATTCGCTGTTCAGCGTGATGCGCGACATCAACTGGTTGTCGGTGTTCACGCCCACCGACAAGCCGGCGCGCCACAGCGCGGCGATCGGGTGCGTGGCGATCGATGCCGCAGCGCCGGTGTGCACGTTGCTCGTCGGGCAGACCTCGAAATGCGCGCCGCGCTCGCGGGCTTCGTCTACCAGCGCGCTGCGCTGCGCATCGCCAATCGCATCGGCCAGCCGGATGCCGTGGCCGATGCGCGCCGCACCCAGGCGCAGCGCTTCGATCACGCGCTCGGCGTCATCGGCCTCGCCGGCATGCAGCGTCAGCGGCAAACCACCGTCGCGCGCCACACGCAGCGCCTGCGTGTGGTCGGACGGCGGATGCCCGCGCTCGGCGCCGGCCAGATCGAAGCCGATCACGCCGTCGTCTTTGCAGGCCAGCGCCAGCCGTGCCGCGCGCAACGTCTGCTCCGACGGCAGGTGGCGCATGGCGCAAACGATCAGGCCGCTGGGCAAGGCGCTGCGCCGCAATCCGGCAATGAGCGCCTCGACCGCGGCATGGCCCGACAAACCATGCGCCTCGAACAACAGCGGCGCGATGCGGAACTCGGCGAGCACGCAGCCCTCGGCGCGCGCGTCTTCCGCGGCCTCGAAGGCCACCCGCTCCAGCGCTGCGGGCGTCGCCATCGCAGCGACTGTGAGATCGAAGCCGCGAAGATATTGCTCCAGGGTTCCCGCATGGGCACGCTCGTCGAACCAACGACCGAGCGCCTCGGGGTCAGCAGCCGGGCAGGGCAGTCCGCGGGCATGCAGCAACTCGAACAGCGTGGCCACCCGAAGGCTGCCGTCGAGATGCTCGTGCAGCAGCACTTTGGGCAGGGCTCGGACGGCGGGTCGGGTGTTCATGCGCCTTGCAATCCTAGTGCACGCCCGGGGAAGCATCAGGCCCGCCGCTTGCTATCCTGCTGCGCTTGCATCCCTTGTCCTTACTCAAATGGGCCACTTCATGAAACTGCACCACCTCGCTCTCGCCGTGATCGCCGTGTCTGCCGCCGCCAGCGTGGCCGCGCAATCGCAGCCCGCCGTCATCTTCGACATGGGCGGCAAGTTCGACAAGTCGTTCAACGAAGCCGCGTACAACGGCGCCGAAGCCTGGAAGAAGGAATCGGGCAAGCCCTATCTCGAGTTCGAGATCAGCAACCCGACGCAGCGCGAGCAGGCGATGCGGCGCATGGCCGAGCGCAGTGCGGATCCGATCGTCGGCGTCGGCTTTTCGATGGGCTCGCCGATCGAGAAGGTGGCCAAGGAGTTTCCGAAGCTGCACTTCACGATCATCGACTTCGTGGTCGATCTGCCGAATGTCGAGTCGGTGGTGTTCCGCGAGCACGAGGGCAGTTTTCTCGTCGGCATGATGGCGGCGATGGCGAGCAAGAGCGGCAAGGTCGGCTTCGTCGGCGGCATGGACGTGCCGCTGATCCGCAAGTTCCAGTGCGGCTTCGAGCA
>JANMHY010000952.1:0-1643 GCA_031375525.1 Burkholderiales bacterium | reverse complement strand
CTGGCCACGGGCTTGTACATCGGGCCGGCGATTTCGGGGCATGAGCCGAGGTTCCAGCGTCTGGGCGTCAACGTGCTCTTCACCTGCCTCGTCATCATCGTCGTCGGCGCGTTCGCCGGGCAGTGGTTCGCGGTCATGCAGAGGCTCGGTCTGGACAACAACTTCTGGTTCGGCCACCAGGGCTGGGAGTACGTCGATCTCGGCCGCTTCTGGCAATGGTTCCTCTTCATCGGCCTGCTGCTCTGGCTGGCGCTGTGCGGCCGCGCGCTGTGGCCGGCGCTGACGCGCAAGGACGAGATGTCGTCGATCGTCGGCCTGCTGTTCCTGTCCACGGTCGCCATCGGCCTGCTCTACGGCGCGGGTTTGATGTGGAGCGAACACACCCACCTGTCGATGGTCGAGTACTGGCGCTGGTGGGTCGTGCACCTGTGGGTCGAAGGCTTCTTCGAAGTCTTCGCGGTGGCCGTCATCAGCTTCCTTTTCGTCAAGCTCGGCCTGGTGCGTGGAAGCAGCGCGACCGTGAACGTGCTGTTCGCGACCATCGTCTTCATGGCCGGCGGCATCCTCGGCACTTTCCATCATCTGTACTTCGCCGGCACCACCACGGCCGTGGTCGCGCTCGGTGCCAGCATCTCGGCGCTCGAAGTCGTGCCGCTGGCGTTGATCGGCCTGGAAGCGTATGAGACCTGGCGTCATGGCCAGGCCGCGCCGTGGATGCAGCGCTACCGCTGGCCGATCCTGTTCTTCCTGGCGGTGAGTTTCTGGAACCTCGTCGGCGCCGGGCTGTTCGGCTTTTTGATCAACACGCCGATGGCGCTGTACTACATGCAAGGCCTGAACCTGACGCCGCTGCACGGCCACACCGCACTGTTCGGCGTCTACGGCATGCTCGGCATCGGCCTGATGTTGTTCTGCCTGCGCGGCCTGCGGCCCGAAGCGCGCTGGAACGATGCCACGCTGGCGGGCGCGTTCTGGTCGCTGAACATCGGCCTGTCGCTGATGGCGCTGCTGACCCTGCTGCCGATGGGCGTGCTGCAGTTGCAAGCCGCGCTCGAACACGGCTACTGGTTCGCGCGCTCGAATGAATTCATGGGCAAGCCGATCATTCACCTGCTGGTCTGGATGCGCGTGCCCGGCGACACGGTGTTTTCCATCGGCGCGCTGCTGATCGCCTGGTTCGTGTTCCGCCTGTGGGTGGCTCCGCGGCGTGAGGCGATGGCGGTCGGGCCGACGGCGCCGGCGGCGCGGTGACGGAGTTTTATCCGCAGATTCGTGGCGTGCACATCGGCGCGGTGTTGTTGAGCGGTGCGCTGTTCTCGCTGCGCGGCATCGGCGTGCTGCTGGGCGCGCGCTGGCCGCAGGCGGTGGTGGTGCGATGGCTCAGCTACAGCATCGACACGGTGCTGCTGACCGCGGCGCTGATGCTGCTGAACATCGTGCCCGCGGCGGTGTTCGCCAACCACTGGCTCGGCGTCAAGCTCGCTTTGCTGGTGGTTTACGTCGTGCTCGGCAGCTTCGCGTTGAAGCGCGCTCGCAGTGCGCGCGCTCGCGCGATCTGTTTCGCCGCAGCGGTGCTCGTGTTCGTTGGCATGCTCGGCATTGCGCGCACGCATCAGCCGCTGGGCTGGTTGGCCGTTGTCTCC
>JANMHY010000475.1:0-2167 GCA_031375525.1 Burkholderiales bacterium | reverse complement strand
GATCACCGGCGACGGCGCCTTCGGCTTCAACGCGATGGAGATCGACAGCGCCAAGCGCCACGGCGCCAAGGCGGTGTTCATCGTCTCCAACAACGCGGCCTGGAACATCGAGCGCCTCGACCAGGAGATGAACTACGGCGGACGCGTCGTCGGTACCACGCTGGCGTGGAGCGACTACGCGGCGATGGCGCGCGCCTTTGGCCTGCATGCCGAGCGCGTGACCGACCCGGCGCGGCTCGAAGGTGCGATCCGCGACGCGTTGGCCAACGCGCCGGCGCTGATCGATGTCGTGACGACGCAGGACGCCTTGAGCTCCGACGCCGGCAAGGGCCTCGGCTGGGTGCCCGACCGCCAGGCGCTCACGGCGTGGGACGACGCCGAGCAGAAGAGGCGGTCGTGAGCGCCGCTCGGCCGCTCCGGCGGCACCGTCCTACAGTTCCCCACTCACCCCACCTTGCCAGGAGCGCACAACCATGCTCGACACCGTCAAACGCGAATCGATTTATCAGCCCGAGCAGCCGGGCCTGAAATTCCCCGAGAAGCCCAGCTTCTCGACGCCCGCACAGGAGCGCCGCCACCGCCAGGAGCGCCTGGTCGCGGCCTGCCGCGCCTTCGCGCTGAACGGCCTGGACTACGGCTTCGCCGGCCACCTGACGGTGCGCGACCCCGAACGCCCGCACCTGTACTGGACCAACCCGATGGCCGTGCACTTCTCGCAGGTCAAGTGCTCCAACCTGATCCTCGCCGATCACGACGGCCAGGTGGTGCAGGGCGAGTACGCGATCAACCGCGCCGGCTTCGTGCTGCATGCCGCGGTGCACGAGCTGCACGCCGACATCGTGGCGATGTGCCACGCCCACACGGTCTATGGCGGCGCCTATGCCTCGCTCGGCCGGCCGCTGCCGCCGATCACGCAGGACGCAGCCTGCTTCTTTGAAGACCATGTGGTGATCGCCGACGAAGGCGGCAAGGTCGCGGTGGAAGTGGATGCCGGCCACAAGGTCGCCGAGGCGTTCCGCGGTGTCAAGGCCGCGATCCACCAGAACCACGGCCTGATCACCGCCAGCCGGCACAGCATCGAGGCGGCGGCGTTCTGGTTCATCGCACTCGAGCGCTGCTGCCAGCAGCAGTTGCTGATCGACGCCTCGGGCCAGACGCCCCAACTCGTGCCGCCCGACAAGGCGCGCTACAGCCGCGAGCATGTGGGCAGCGAGTACATCGGCTGGCTGCACTTCCAGCCGATCTGGGAGCAACTCGTCAAGACACAGCCTGACATGCTGTCGTGAGCGACATCCGCGCGTTCAAGCTTGCCGTGCCGCAGGCAGCGATCGACGACCTGCACGCGCGCCTGGACCGCACGCTGTGGCCCGACGAGGCGCCTGATGCGCCCTGGGCCTACGGCACGTCGCTCGCCTTCATGCGCGAGCTGGTGCACGACTGGCGCCACCGCTTCGACTGGCGCGCCACCGAAGCGGCGCTCAATGCCTGGCCGCAGTTCAAGACGCGCATCGACGGCATCGACATCCACTTCCTGCATGTCATCGGCCGCGGCCCCAATCCCAAGCCGCTGCTGCTCTCGCACGGCTGGCCCGGCTCGGTGCTCGAGTTCATGAAGCTGATCCCGCTGCTGGCAGCCGAGGGATTCAGCCTCGTCGTGCCATCGCTGCCGGGCTACACGCTGTCGTTCGAGCCGCACCAGCCGCGCAAGGCTTTGGCCGAGATCGGCGCGATCTTCGACACCTTGATGCATGAGCGCCTGGGCTACGCGCGCTACGGTGCGCAGGGCGGCGACTGGGGATCGTTCGTCACCGCGTGGCTGGGTGCGAACCGCGCCGATCATGTCAGCGGCATTCATCTGAACTTGATGCCGTTGAAGCGCGACGCGGCGATGTTCAACAACCCGAGCCCCGCCGAGCGGCGCTATGTCGATGAGATGCAGGCCTGGTTGAAGGAAGAGACCGGCTACCAGGCGATGCAGGGCACGCGCCCGCAGACCCTCGCGTTTGCGCTGACCGATTCACCGGTCGGCCTGGCCGCGTGGATCGCCGAGAAGTACCGCGCCTGGACCGACAACGACGGTGACCCGCGCCACGCGCTGACGATGGACGAGATGCTCGGCAACATCAGCCTGTACTGGTTCACGCGCTGCATCGGCGCTTCGTTCTGG
>JANMHY010000864.1:0-1813 GCA_031375525.1 Burkholderiales bacterium | reverse complement strand
CGAGACATAGTCGATGTCATACGGCGCGTCGCCGCCCACTTGCAGGTCCTTGTACTTGTTGGCCTTGACGGTCGCGTTGGCGACGGTCGAGGTGACGACGGTGGCCTCGATCTGGCCCTGGGCCAACGCAAGAAATACGTCGGCCTGCGTCTGGTAGGCGCGGAACGATCCTTTGGCGTCATTCCATTTCTTGACGTCTTTTTCGAGCGCGATGGCTTCGAAGGTGCCGGTGACCGAGCCCGTCTTGCGGCCCTTGAGCGTCGTGTAGGCAGCGATGTTGGCGCCCTTCTTCGTCAACACCACCATCTTGAAGGCGAAGTAGGGCACCGAGAAGCCGATGGTCTTGGCGCGCTGCAGCGTGTCCGAGGTCGAGGCCACGCCGACATCGGCACGGTTGGACACGAGGGCCGGAATGCGGTCGGGGAACGGCGTCTCGACGATTTCGGCCTTCACGCCGAGTGCCTTGGCGAGATCGTTGCAGGTGTCGACGTCATAGCCGATCGGTTCGTTCTTTTCGTCGCGCGATCCCATCGGCGGGAAGTCGAGCACGACGGCGCAGCGCAGCTTGCCCGAGGCGATGATGTCGTCGAGCTTGTCGGCGCGGGCGGCCGACGACAGCAGCAGGCACAGCGCCCCTGCAACAGCGATCACGATCTTTGCATTCACGGTCGTTCCTTTGGGTGGATGGTCGGGGCGTGGCCGGCGCGCAGGCCGCGCCGGGATGCTGCATTATGGTCAATTGGATCCAATAAGCAATGTGGGTTAAATTGGCGTTGTGACGGCGGCCCACGAGGGCGCCGACACCACCGAGGAGCACATGCTGATCCACCAGATAAACGTCGGCGATGGCCCTTCCGCGGCCGACCTCATTTTCGAGAGCCTGCGCCGCGCGGTGATCTCGGGCGCGCTGAAGGACGGCGATCCGCTGCGGCAAGAGGAACTGGCGCGGCACTTCAACACCAGCCGGATTCCCGTGCGCGAGGCCTTGACGCGCCTCGAGCAACATGGCCTGGCACAGGTGCGCCGCTTTCATGGCTACACGGTGGCGCAGATGTCGCGCCAGCAGATCGAGGAGATCTGCCGCTTCCGCGCGCTGGTCGAGGGCGAAGTCGTTGCCAGCGCGGCCCGCCGGGCCTCGGAGGAAACGCTCGCGCTGGCGCGCCAGACTTGCAAGGCCTTTGCCAAGGAGCGTGATCCTGTGCTCTGGGGCGAGCGCAATCGCGAGTTCCATGCGGCGCTGTACGCCGATTGCGGGCTGCCGTACCACCTCGAGGTGGTCCATGCCGCGCTCGACAAGACCGAGCGCTATCTCGTCGACCAGTTGGTTCTGACATCGGGCATGCGCCGCGCGCGCGCCGAGCACCAGGCGATCCTCGCGGCCTTCGAGGCGCGTGACGCGCAGCTCGCGGTGAGGCTCACGCGCGAGCACATCCTCGGTGCCCTCGGCCTGTTTTGCGACTACATGGACTCGCATGCCGCGCCGGAGCGCGGCGTGCGTCAGCGTGTCAGTCGAGGCCCCACGCAAAAGGGTCGGCCGGGTCGAAAATCAGGGTCGCGTCGAGCGTGACGTGCGCGCGGCTGTGGATCAGCGGCAACACCGCATCCACGGGAACACCGGGCAGCGGCGCGGCGGGACGTGTGTAGCGGGCACTGAACACGCTGCCGATGACGCTTTCCTGGCGCCAAACCGCGCCGGGCGCGAGCTTGTCGTCGGCCGCCAGGCAGGCGAGCTTGGCGCTGGTGCCGGTGCCGCAGGGTGAGCGGTCGTACGCGCCGCCGGGACAGAGCACGAAGTTGCGCGCATGGTTGGCCG
>JANMHY010000862.1:0-6975 GCA_031375525.1 Burkholderiales bacterium | reverse complement strand
GTGCAGGCCATCGCCGCCGGCAGCTGGGTTCACGAGCGGCTGCTGAAGATGCCCGATGCACGCGGGCTCGAAGGCTTGCCGATCGCAACCGTCAAACCGCCGCCATTGCCCGCGCTCGACGGCCACACCTTCGAAGGCTTTCGCAACGCCGACGGCTCGGTCGGCACGCGCAACATCCTGGCCATCACGACAACGGTGCAATGCGTCGCCGGCGTGCTCGACTTCGCAGTGCAGCGCATCAAGGCCGAGCTGCTGCCCAGGTTCCCGAACGTCGATGATGTGATCGGCCTCGAACACACGTATGGCTGCGGTGTGGCGATCGACGCGCCGGGCGCCGAGATCCCGATCCGCACGCTGCGCAACATCAGCCTGAATCCGAACTTCGGCGGCGAGGTGATGGTGGTCAGCCTCGGTTGCGAGAAGCTGCAACCCGAGCGTCTGCTGCCGCCGGGCTCGTTCGCCATCGTCGATGAACGCAACGTCGCCGACGTGGGTGCGAGTGAAGAAGCGCAGCTCGACGTGGTCTGCCTGCAAGACGACAAGCATGTCGGCTTCATGTCGATGATCGAGTCGATCATGGCCACCGCGGAAGAACACCTCGAGCGCCTGAACGCGCGCCGACGCGAAACCGTGCCGGCGAGCGAACTCGTCGTCGGCGTGCAATGCGGCGGCAGCGACGCCTTCTCCGGCGTCACTGCGAATCCCGCGGTCGGTTTCTGCACCGACCTGCTGGTGCGCGCCGGCGCGGCCGTGATGTTCTCGGAAACCACCGAGGTCCGTGACGGCATCGACCAGTTGACCGCGCGCGCGACCACGCCCGAAGTCGCGCAGCGCATGATCGACGAGATGGCGTGGTACGACGCGTATCTCCAGCGCGGCAAGGTTGATCGCAGCGCCAACACGACGCCGGGCAACAAGAAGGGCGGCTTGTCGAACATCGTCGAGAAGGCGATGGGCTCGATCGTCAAGTCCGGCTCCGCGCCGATCGCCAACGTGCTCTCGCCCGGCGAGAAGTTGAAGCACAAAGGCCTGACCTACGCCGCCACCCCCGCCAGCGATTTCATCTGCGGCACGTTGCAACTGGCGGCCGGCATGAACCTGCATGTCTTCACCACCGGCCGCGGCACGCCGTATGGTCTGGCCGCCGTGCCGGTCATCAAGGTCGCCACGCGCAGCGATCTGGCACGGCGCTGGCACGACCTGATGGACGTCAATGCCGGCACGATCGCCGACGGCACCGCGACGATCGAAGAGGTCGGCTGGGAACTGTTCCGCCTGATGCTCGACGTGGCCAGCGGCCGCAAGAAAACCTGGGCCGAACAATGGAGGTTGCACAACGCGCTGGTGCTGTTCAACCCCGCACCCGTCACATGAAACGAAGGGAACCGCCATGAGAGAGAACAAACTGCGCACGCTGTGGGCCGAGGGCAAATCGGCCGTCAACGGCTGGCTCGCCATCCCCAACAGCTTCGCCGCCGAGGTGATGGCCTGCCAGGGCTGGGACACGCTGACGATCGACATGCAGCATGGCCTGATCGACGAGGCCGCGCTGGTGTCGATGCTGCAGGCGATCCAGAGCACGCCGACGATGCCGGTGGTGCGCGTGCCCTGGCTCGAGCCGAGCAGCGTGATGAAGGTGCTCGACGCCGGCGCGCAGGCGATCATCTGCCCGATGGTCAACACGCGCGAGGACGCGCAGCGCCTGGCCTCGTACACGCGCTACGCGCCACAGGGCGGGCGCAGCTTCGGGCCGGTGCGCGCGGGCATGATCCACGGCGCCGATTACGCCGAAAAAGCGAACGACAACCTTGTCGTCTTCGCGATGATCGAGACCAAGCAGGCGCTCGACAATCTCGACGCGATCTGTTCGGTCGAGGGCATCGATGGGGTCTATATCGGCCCGTCGGATCTATCGCTGTCGCTCGGCTGCAAACCGGTGTTCGACGATGTCGATCCTCCGGTGGCGCAGGCAATCGACCACATCCTGGCGCGCGCCAAAGCGCATGGCATCAAGGCAGGCGTACACAACGGCCGCACCGATACGGCGCGTGCGCGTCTTGCCAAGGGCTTCAACTTCGCCACCGTGAGCTCGGACGCACGCATCCTGATCGCCGGCTCGCAACAAATACTCAAGGAGATGAGAGCATGACCAAACTCGGATTCGTCGGCCTCGGCATCATGGGCGCGCCGATGGCGGGCCACCTGCGCGCCGCAGGCCATGAGCTCTACGTGAACACGCGCAGCGAGGTGCCGAAGGCGCTGCAGGACGCCGGCGCCGTGGCGTGCAAGACGCCGGGCGAGGTGGCGAAACAGGCCGACGTGATCTTCACGATGGTGCCCGACACGCCCGACGTGCAGAAGGTGCTGTTCGGCGAAGGCGGCATCGCCTCCGCACTGAGCAAGGGCAAGGCGGTGGTGGACATGAGCTCGATCTCGCCGATCGAGACGAAAGAGTTTGCGAAACAGATCGAAGCCACCGGCGCCGATTGGCTCGACGCGCCGGTGTCCGGCGGCGAAGTCGGCGCCAAGGCCGCATCGCTGACGATCATGGTCGGCGGCAAGGACGAGGTCTTCGCGCGCCTGCAGCCGTTGCTGGCGCTGATGGGCAAGAACATCACCCACGTCGGCCCGGCGGGTGCGGGGCAGGTGACGAAGGTGGCCAATCAAATCATCGTTGCCCTGAACATCGCCGCGGTCGCCGAGGCACTCGTCTTCGCCAGCAAGGCCGGCGCCGACCCGGCGCGCGTGCGCCAGGCGCTGATGGGCGGCTTTGCCGCCAGCCGCGTGCTCGAAGTGCATGGCGAGCGCATGGTCAAGCGCACCTTCAACCCGGGCTTTCGCATCAAGCTGCACCAGAAAGACTTGAACCTCGCCCTGCAAGGCGCGCGCGCCCTCGGCGTGGCGCTGCCGAACACCGCGATGACGGCGCAATTGATGCAGGCCTGCGCAGCAGCCGGCTTGCAGGACATGGACCACTCGGCGCTGGTGCAGGCGTTGGAAGGCATGGCGCAGCACGCGGTGGCGCCGGGCTGATGCATGACGAACCCCCCGCGAAGCGCTCAGGGTCTGCCGCTGGGCTGATCGACGCGAAGATCGAGGCGCTCGGCGACTGGCGGGGCGAGATGCTCGGCCGGCTGCGCGCGCTGATCAAAGCGGCCGATCCCGACGTCACCGAGGAGTGGAAGTGGAGCCTTCCCGTCTGGTCGCACGACGGGTTGATCTGCACTGGCGAGACCTACAAGAAGGTCGTGAAGATGACCTTCGCCAAGGGCGCCTCGCTGAGCGACCCTTCAGGCATCTTCAATGCCAGTCTCGACGGCAAGGTCAGGCGCGCGATCGACTTCCACCAGGGCGACACGCCGGACAAGAAGGCGCTGAAAGCTCTCATTCAGGCCGCGGTGGCCTTGAACAAGTCTTCAGCCCGCAAAAGGTAGCGGCGTCGCGCTCGAGCGAGCGCTGACGGCCATCGATACTGCCGCGCCCGCCAACGCCCGTCCGCGCAACGTCATTCGATGTAGGGATGCTGCCGCGTCGAGGACTTCGCTACAACCGCACTCTGGCCGTCGGCATGCGGCAACGGAGGAAAGAAATGGCGCACTGTCCTTTTGCGGTTTGGCAACCCATCTCCGGTTCGTCGGGGCCGCATCTCGGCGGGCCGTTCAAGATCGTTCACCACACCACCGAAGGCAGCAGCGCCGCCGGCGCGCTCGCCGCCTTTGCGCAGAACCAGTCGGACCCGCACTTCACGGTCGATGCAACGCGCATCCTGCAGCACATCGACACGGCGGAAGGCGCCCGCGCGCTGCGCAACGCGCCCGGCGGCGTGCAGACCAACCGCGACTCGGCGGTGCAGATCGAGCTCGTCGGATTTGCGCACCTGCCCAAAGACCCGCGCGCGCTGACGCAACTGGCGCGGCTGTGCCGCTGGATCGAAGCCACGCATGGCGTGCCCAAGGTCTGGCCGGCCGGCGTGCCGCGCCCGGCGAAGAACGGCCGCGACCCCGGCGGCCACAACCGCGATGCGACCACCTGGGACGCTCAGGGCGGTCACTACGGCCATTGCCATGTGCCGGAGAACTCGCATTGGGACCCGGGCTACACCGAGAGCGAACTGGCCTTCATCATGAACGCCGCGTTCGACGCCGAGGGCCGGCTCGTCTCGCCGCCGCCCGTGCGCGCGCCGCGCAAAGCGCCGGCCAAGCGCGGCCGCAGCCGGGCGCCGGCGGGCGCGCCGCGCTCGACGATGCCCGACCACGGCATCATTGATCGAACCTCGGGTGATTGACACCGCAACACCAACGCGCTGTCATCGCGCAGGTCTGCAAACCGAGCGGGAGGTGCGGTGTCGATCATCGTCTGCAAGACAAGGCTGTTGACGCCGAACCAGGCCGCCACCGCGATGCGGCGCGGCCTCGATATCAACCCGGCCAACGCCACCCGCCACGGCACACTGGCACCGGCCGGCGGCGAGGGCGGCCGGCGCGGCGGCCAGCGCCGCCTGGCCGTCGTCATCGCGCGGCGCTGGCCGCAGACGGGCGCCGATCTCACCGTGCAGTTCCTCGACAACCCGTCGGCCGCCTTGCGCAAGCGGCTGCTGCTGCACATGAACGCCTGGGGCCTGCACGCCAACGTGCGCTTCGAGGAAACGCGCGACGTCGGCATGGTGCGCGTGGCGCGCCTGAACAAACCACCGGACGATGCCGGCTTCTGGTCCAACATCGGCACCGAGATCCTCGGCATCGAAGATGACCTGCCGACGATGAACCTCGAGGGCTTCACGATGCGCACGCCGGAGTCGGAATTTCTGCGCGTCGTGCGCCACGAGGCCGGGCACACGCTGGGCTTCGAGCACGAGCACATGCGCACCGACCTCGTGCGCCGCATCGACCGCCGCAAGGCCATCGCCTACTACCGCCGCGAAGACGGTTGGTCGGCCGCGGAGACCGAAGCGCAGGTGCTGGCGCCGCTCGCGGCGCGCTCGTTGATGGGCACCGCCGAGAGCGACCCGCTGTCGATCATGTGCTACCAGATCCCAGCCGAGATCACGAAGGACGGCAAGGCGATCGTCGGCGGAGGCGACATCAACGCGACGGATCACGCGTTTGCGGCCAAGGTCTATCCGAAAGATGCGAAGGCAGCGCCGGGTCGCGCCGCCACGGCCGTGTCGGCGCCAGCGCCGCTGCCCATGGCGCACGCGCCGCTGCCGGGCTCGAGCGCAGTGGCCGACGAGACGATGCACATCGTCGTCCTCGACAGTTTCGATGCCGCGTCCGGCGCATCGAGCGGGCACCGGGGCGACGCCACGTTCGCCCGCGTCTTCGCCAGCTATGCCGGTGCCCGCGTCACGCAGGCGCTGCGGCTGAAGTCCAGCGGCCGCGGGTCGTCGACGCGCTTTCGCCAGATCATCGACACCCACGAGCGCATCAAGGCCTACACCAACCGCGAATACGGCTCGCTGCCGAGCGACGCGCAGATGATCGACTTCGGCGACGACCTGTTCGAGACGCTGTTCCAGGGCGAGGTGCGGCGGCTGTACGACGAGGCGCGGTCGCGCCAGCAGGGTCGCAAGCTCGACCTCGTGCTGACCTCGATGATCTCGTGGATTGCCGAGAAGCCATGGGAGTTTGCCTACGACCGCACGCGCAAGAGTTTTCTCGCCACCGAGGAGGTGCACTTCATCCGCAATGCCCTGGCCGCCGTGCCGGCCGAGCGCACCCTGCCGCGGGCGGGGCCGCTGCGCATCCTCGTCGCGGCGGCGCAGCCGGTGGGCTTTGGCCAGCTGTCGATCGCGCAGGAAGAACAGGTCATCCGGCGCGGCTTCGATGCGCTCGTCGCCGCCGGGCTGGCCGAGGTGACCACCTTGCCGCGGGCGACGCCGGGCGCGATCCAGGGCTGCCTGTCGACGGCCGCGTTCGATATCGTGCACTTCATCGGCCACGGCGCTTTCGACGAGAACACGGGCGGCTCGCTGGTCTTCGAAGACGGCAGCGGCGGCAGCTTCCAGGTGGGCGAACGTTCGCTGCGCGAGATCTTCTGCGGCCGCGGCGTCAGCCTGGTCTTCCTCAACGCCTGCGAGAGCGGCAGCGGCGGCAAGGCCGACTTCAACAAGGGCGTCGCGCAGGCGCTGGTGTCTCACGGCCTGCCGGCGCTGGTGGCCAACCAGTACAGCGTGCTCGACTCGTCGGCAACGTCGTTCGCGCAGCACTTCTACTGGGCGCTGGCGCAGGGCATGGGCATCGGCCAGGCCGCACGCGAGGCGCGCATCGCCGTCAACTGCTCGCTGCAAGGCGAGCTGATCGATTGGGCCGTGCCGGTGGTCTATGCGCGCGACCCCTCGATGGCGCTGTGCCTGAAGCCGCAGGGCGTCACTGCCGCACCGGCGGCGGCATCGCGCGCCGCAGGCCGGCGCCGACCGCGCAGGGACGGGCGGCGCATCGCGGTGTGGGACATCGATAACGTCTTTCCCGCGCTCGAAGGTACCCTGCGCCGCATGAGCGCCGCGCAGGCGGCGTTCGAGTTCGAGCTCGCCCACCTCTCGGCGCCGCTGGACATCTGGGACGTGGAGAACAAGGCGCACGACGGCACACCCTACCTGGTGGCCGAAAGCCTGGCGCGGCGCATGGCGGGCGCCACGGTCGATCTCGGCGTCGATCTGCTGGCCTGCATCACGCGCCACTGGATGCGCGACGAGAGCACCCTGAACCTCTACGGCTGGTGGCCGGTGGAGCACAAGCCGCCGGTCGTGGTGGCATCGTTCGCCGGCTTCGACGGGCTGCTGGTCGAAGGCAAGGCCACAGACCGTGCGCTGGCCAATCTGATGGTGAGTGCGCTGGCTGGTTTCATCGGCGGCATCGACGCGCATGTCAAAGGTCCGAAGGACTGTCCGATGTGGCACAACCCGAACCGGCTGGTGTCGCACATCACCGGGCCGCAGCGCTTCGACGCAAACTGCCGCAAGAAGCTGCACAGAGAGCA
>JANMHY010000465.1:0-5396 GCA_031375525.1 Burkholderiales bacterium | reverse complement strand
GTTGAAGAAGGTCGCGCTGTCGCCGGTGATGGGCGACTTCCTCAACAACGCCAACAACGACAAGGCGGCGCCGAACGAGAACTTCGCGCGCGAATTGCTGCAGCTGTTCTCGATCGGCACCTGCGAGTTGAACGCCGACGGCTCGCTGCGCGGCGGCAACTGCGTGCCGACCTACAACAACGAGACGGTGCGCAACTACGCCTATGCGCTCACTGGCTGGACCTACCCCGTCGGCGGAAAAACCTCCTGGGGCTGCTGGCCACAAGACACCAACTGCCAGTACTACGGCGGCGACATGACGCCATTGGCAGCGCGCCACGACGGCAACGCGCGCACGCTGCTGTCGGGCGTCAGCAAGGCCGCCAACACCAACGCCGCCGAAGCGCTCGAGCGCGTGCTCGACAGCCTGATCAACCACCCCAACGCCGCACCCTTCATCGGCAAGCAACTGATCCAGTTCCTGGTCTCGAGCAACCCGTCGCCGGGCTACGTGCAACGTGTGGCGGCAGCGTTTGCCAGCGGCAGCTTCGCCAGCGCCGGGCGCAGCTTCGGCGCCGGCCAGCGCGGTGACCTGGCCGCCACGGTCGCTGCCGTGCTGCTTGATGCCGAAGCACGCGGCGACAGCAACGCCTCGGCCAACGCCGGCCGGCTGCGCGACCCGGCGCAGCACTTCAGCGCCGTGCTGCGCGCCTTTGGCGGCAGCACCGACGGCGACGCGCTGTCGTGGTGGTGGGGCGACACGATGCGCCAGCACATCTTCCGCGCGCCGTCGGTGTTCAATTTCTACGCGCCGGACTACCCGGTGCCCGGGACCTCGCTGGTCGGCCCGGCGTTCGGCATCCACAACGCCAACACCGCGCTCGGCCGCTTGAACTACCTGGTCTATCTCTTCGACTGGAACGGGTCCGGCCCTGCCGCGGGCATTCCGAATGCCGTCGGCACGCGGCTGAAGATCGATGCCTTCCTCGGCGATGCGCCCGATGCGACCAAGCTCGTCGATCGGCTCTCGAACCTCGCCCTCGGTGCGCCCTTGCCAGCGACGCAGCGCACGGCCGTGATCCGCGCCGTCGAGGCGTTCAACAGCTCGAGCGACGCCGGCAACTGGCAGGTGCGGCGCGTGCACACCGCGGCTTACCTGATCTTCGGCTCGCCCAACTACCAAATCCAACGTTGACCCGGCAAGGACTCACACCATGAACAACTTTCGTCGCGACTTCTTGCGCCGCACCACCGCCCTGTCGGGCTCCTTGGGTCTGGCCGGCCTCGGCGGCCTGGCCGCGCTGGCGCCGATGCGCACGGCGCGCGCCGCCGACTACAAAGCCCTGGTCTGCGTCTTTCTCTACGGCGGCAACGACGGCAGCAACACCCTCGTGCCGACCGACGCCACGCGCCACAGCCAGTACAGCGGCGTGCGCGGCGCGCTGGCGCTGCCGCGCGGCGCGCTGCTGTCGCTGGCCGGCAGCGACTTCGGTCTGCACCCGTCGCTCTCAGCGCTCGCGCCGCTGTGGGCCGAGGGCAAGCTGGCGCCGCTGTTCAACGTCGGCCCGCTGTACGCGCCGCTGTCCAAGGCCGAGTACCGCGGCGCCGGCGCCGGCTCGGTGATGGTGCCGGAGAACCTGTTCTCGCACTCCGACCAGCAACTGCTCTGGGAAAGCGGCACCACCGATGCGCAGGCGCGCACCGGCTGGGGCGGCCGCGCGGCGCAGCGCCTGGCAACCACCAACCCGGTGATCTCGCTCGGCGGCAACGGCCGCTTCGGCCTGTCGTCGAGCTCGGTGCCGCTGGTCTTGCCCGAGCCCGGCGACACCTTTGGCGCCTACACCCTGCAGCCGAACGATCTGACATGGGCACCGATGCGTGCGCGCAAGGACGCCATCGATGCGCTGTACTCGCAGAGCGCCGACGTGACGCTGGCCACCGCGTATCAAGCGCAGCAGCGCGACGCGTTTGCGATCTCGGAGCGCCTGGGTGCGCTGGTCAAGCGTGCGCCCGGCGAGGCCGGCACGTCGGCAGCGATCGATGCCGCCTTCGCGCCGATCACGTCCGGCGGCCGCGTGACGACGCCGCTCGGCCGCCAGCTCTACCAGACCGCCAAGCTGATCGACGCCCGCGCCACGGTGCAGGGCGACCGGCAGATCTTCTTCGCCCAGCAAGGCGGCTTCGACACCCACGGCAACCAGATCGCCGGTGCCGCGCAGGACGGCGAACATGCGCGGCTGTTGAAGTCGCTCGGCGATGCGATGGCCTGCTTTCACAACGCGATGAAGGGCATCGGCCTGGCGGATTCGGTGACGCTGTTCACGCAGAGCGATTTCGGCCGCACCTTCAAGCCCAACAGCAGCAACGGCACCGACCACGCCTGGGGCAACCACCACCTCGTCCTCGGCGGCGCGGTGCGCGGCGGCAAGACCTACGGCACGTATCCGACGCTGGCCCTGGGCGGCCCGGACGACGTCGGCGAACAGACGTGGGAGCAGCAGGGCCGCTGGATTCCGACAACCTCGGTCGACCAGTACGCGGCCACGCTGCTGGCCTGGTTCGGCGCCGACGCCGGCGCGCTCGACTCGGTGCTGCCGAACCTGCGCAACTTCGGCTCGGCGCGCAACCTGGGGTTCGTCTGACGCCGGCCCGTCCGGCACCGATGCAGTCTGTCGGCCAGCGGCGGCGGCAGGTCGCGCCGGCCAGGCGTCGGCAGCGCGCGATGGGTAGAGTGGCTGCCAGTCGCTCGAACACCCTGCCCGCATGCCCGCCGCCACCCCCGCCATTTCCAAGCCCACCTGGGGCGAACGCCTTGCGCCGCTGGTGCGGGCCTTTCACGTCTATGCCAACTGGCTGGTCTCGATCAGCTGGAAGCGTTTCTTCCTGCTGTCGCTGCTGTTGCTGATCGCCAGCGGCATCCTGCAGAACATCCCGCCCTTCACCTGGACCATCTCTGAGACGGTCGAGACGCTGCCGCCGAAGGGGGTGATCGCGCCGAAGCCGCCCAAGCCGCCGAAAGCGTCCGCGGCCCCCGGCACCAAGGACGAGACGGTGATCAAGATCGAGCGGCCGAAGGACGGCAAGGAAGACGCGGTCGAGATCTCGATCGGCAAGCATGGCGTGCGCATCACGCCGCGCAACGCGCCGGCCGCGGCGTCGGCCGCCGCCGCTGCGGCGTTGGCGGCACAGGCCGCGGAGAAGGCCGAGCGCATCACGCGCGAGATCGAGGACAAGGGCATCAAGATCATCGTGCCGCCGGGCAGCAGCGACGAGGTGCGCCGGGCGATCGAGGAAGCGCGCGACGGCATCCGCGAGGCGATCCAGGGTGCGAAGGAAGACGCCGAGCAGGCCAAGCGCGACGCCGAAGAGGCCGTGCGCGACGCCGAGCGGGCGATCGAGGAACTGCAGGGCGGCAGCCTGCGCACGCGCATCACCCGCAGCAGCCTGGGCGAAGCCCTGCCTGAACTGGCCTTCCTCTGGATCATCGGCTCGGCCATCCTCAAGGCCAGCTACAAGCGCCAACTGCGTGCCCAGGCCGAGGCCGCGCAGGCCACCGAAGTCGCCGAGAGCGAGCAACTCAAGCGCCAGGTGGTCGAGGCGCGTATGGCGGCGATGCAGGCCCAGGTCGAGCCGCATTTCCTGTTCAACACGTTGGCCTCGATCGACCACCTGATCGAGACCGACCCGCCGCGCGCCTCGACGATGCAGAAGAACCTGATCGCGCTGCTGCGGGCCTCGATGCCGACGATGCGCGAGGCCAGCAGCAACGGCGCGCCGCGCGACCTGGCGCGCGAGATGGCGATGGTGCGGCCCTACCTCGAGATCCTCAAGGTGCGCATGGAAGAGCGTCTGACGACGCGCATCGAGGTGCCCGACGGACTGCTCTCGGCCGAGTTCCCGCCGATGATGATCCAGAGCCTGGTCGAGAACGCGATCAAGCATGGCCTGGAGCCGAAGGCCGAAGGCGGCGAGCTCCTGATCAGGTGCGAGATCGTGCACGGCAAGTTGAACCTCGTCGTCGCCGACACCGGCCTGGGCTTCGGCAAGGCGGCGACCGCCGGCACCGGCGTCGGCCTGGCCAACATCCGCGAACGGCTGCAACTGCTGTACGGCCGCGAGGCCAGCATCACGGTCACCGAGAACAAACCCAGCGGCACGGTGGTGACGATCGCCGTGCCCTACCGCACCGTGACGTCCGCAGGCGCCAGCGCATGACGCCGTGGCGGCGCACGGCGCTGTGGATCGTCTTCTGGGCGACGCTGCTGGTGTCGCTGGTGGTCGGCGCCGTTGTCGCCTGGCTGCTGACGGAGGTGCTGCCGCCGGGCACCGTGATCACCGTCGATAACGAGCACTTCGTGCTGCCGGCGTTCAGCCACGCCGGCCACTGGTTGGCGGCGCTGCTGGTCGTGTTGGTGGCGTCGCTGGCCATCGTCTTCGTCGTGCCGGTGCTCGCCGTACTGGCACTGGTGGTGCCGGCCGCCCTCGGCGGCTTGGGGCTGGCGCTGTCGCTGCTGCTCGTGGCGCTGGTGCTGTGGCCCTTCGTCCTGCTGGGGCGCTGGCTGTACAAGCGCCGCCGCAAGCCGACGACAATCCCGGCATGAACACTGCCCCGCCCCGTGCCGTGCTCGCCGACGATGAGCGCCTGATGCGCGAACAGCTTCGCGCGCGACTGGCCGAAGCCTGGCCCGAGCTGCAAGTCGTCGCCGAGGCCAAGAACGGCGCCGAGGCCGTGGCGCTGGTGGCCGAGCACCGGCCCGACATCGTCTTTCTCGACATCCGCATGCCGGGGCTGACCGGCGTCGAAGCCGCCAAGCAGATCGCGCAGATGGAGGTCGCCGACGACGAGTTGCTGCCCGAGATCGTCTTCATCACCGCCTACGACCAGTACGCCGTCGAGGCCTTCGAGCAGGGCGTGGCCGACTATGTGTTGAAGCCCGCAGAGCGCGAGCGGCTGGCGGTGACGGTGGAGCGCATCAAGAAGCGTTTGGCCTTGCGCCACGCCGATGAAGCCGCGCCGGGCGGCGCGCCGTTGCAGCAACTCTTGCAGCAGCTCAGCGCGAAGATGAACCCGTCAGGCACACCGCAGCGCCTGCAATTCATTCAAGCCAGCGTCGGCTCGGCTATCCAGATGATCCCGATCGACGACGTGTTGTTCTTCATCAGCGACGAGAAGTACACGCGCGTGCAGACGGCGACGGTCGAGGCGCTGATTCGAAAGCCGATCAAGGAGCTGATCGACGAGATCGACCCGCAGCAGTTCTGGCAGATCCACCGCTCGACGCTGGTCAACGTCAAGGCGATTACCGGCGTGACGCGCGACTTCCGCGGCAGGCAGATCGTTTCGGTGAAAGGCCACAAGGAACAACTCGAGGTCAGCCGCAGCTACCTCGGGCTGTTCAAGGGCATGTGATCAGCTG
>JANMHY010000848.1:0-2165 GCA_031375525.1 Burkholderiales bacterium | reverse complement strand
GTTTCATGCGCTGGCGCCCGGCCGTTCCGAAGCCAGCGCGCGCCCCAGGGGCCACGCAGTGGACCCTTCGGGTCCAAGGGGGCAGCGAACAAAGTGAGCGTGGGGGTTCAGGTTCATTCAATGCTCCAAGGAGGTACCGCGGCGCGCGCGCTGCAAGTGGCGCCGCACCAGCCACGGCTCGATCAGCAGGACCAGCGCGGTCACGCCATACGAGCCCCAAACGTACAGCCCGTAGCCCTTCATGGACAGGAACTCCGACAGACTGCCCCAGTTCATAACATTTCCTTTCGCGCCCAGTCGGCGTCGGCGTCGCGCTCCAGCGCCAGCGCCTGCGCACGGGTGAACACGGTAGCAAATGCATAGGCCCAGAAAGCAAAGGTCATGATCAGCATCGCCAGCAGCATGGTCTGCGCCATTTTCGGCGCGCTGGAGAGGCTCACCGTGGCACCCTGGTGCAGCGTATTCCACCAGCGCACCGAAAAGTAAATGATCGGCACATTGATCGAACCGACGATGGCCAGCAGCGCGCCGGCCTTGTCGCCCCGCGCCAGATCGTCGATCGACGTCACCAGCGCGATAAACCCTAGATACAAAAAGACCAGGATGAGTTCCGAAGTCAGGCGCGCGTCCCACACCCACCAGGCGCCCCACGTGGGTTTGCCCCAGAAGGCGCCGGTCCACAACGCGATGAAGGTGAACAGCGCGCCGGTGGGGGCGATGGCGCGGGCCAGCGTCGAGGCCATGCGTGCATTGAGCATCCAGCCCACCGCCGCCCAGAACGCCATCGCCAGGTACAGCACCATCGACATCCAGGCCGCGGGCACGTGGATGAAGATGATGCGGTACGACTCGCCCTGCGTGGCGTCGGTTGGCGCGACAAAGAAGCCGATGGTCAGGCCGACGATGGACAGTGCGATGGCAAGCGTCCACAGCCAAGGATTGACGGCCCGGGCCAGCGCGTAAAAGCGCGACGGCGCGGAGAACGTCAACCAGGTCATCGATGCCTTCATACAGGACTCACTCCAGCGCGATGCGCAGCGCGAACGACGTTGCCACCGGCGCGCACAGTACGGTGAAGATCAGCAGCGCGCCGAGCAACGAAAAATGCCCCTGCGCCGACTGGCCGGCATCAACTGCGCCGACCGCGCCGGCGCCGAAGATCAGCGCCGGTATCGACAGCGGCACGATGAGCAGGATCAGCAGCACGCCGGCGCTGCGCAGGCCCAGCGTCAGCGCGGCGCCCAGGCCGCCGAGCAGCGACAGGATCGGCGTGCCGAGCAGCAGCGAGGCGACGAGCGCGGCAATGGCTTGGCTGCTCATGCCGAGCAACAAGCCGATCAGCGGCGCCACCAGCACCAGCGGCGCGCCGGTCACCGTCCAGTGCGCGGCGGCCTTGGCCGCGGCGACGAGGCTGCCGGGGTGGCCCGACAACAGCATCTGTTCGAGCGAGCCGTCGGCATGGTCGCCCGCGTAGAGGGTGGCCACCGACAGCATCGACGCCAGCAGCGCGCAGACCCAGACGATGCCGGCGGCGATCTGGCGCAGCATCTGCGGCTCGGGGCCGACGCCGATTGGGAACAGGCTGATCGCAACGACGAAGAACACCACCGGCAACAACGCTTCGACCCGGCGCCGCGAGGCCACGCGCACGTCGCGGCTGTAGATGGCGAGCAGAGGGTTGGACATCAGGCGAAGGCGTCGAGGTCGAAGATGTTCATCGGTGGCGCCGATGCGCCCGCGGTCTGGTGGCTCGTCAGCAGCACGCTGCCGCCGCGCGCCAGGTGTTCATGGAGCAGCGTGTTGACGGCCTCGATGCCCTCGGTGTCGAGTGCGTCATACGGTTCGTCGAGGATCCACAGCGAAGCCTTACGCTCCAGCGCCAGCCGCGCCAGCGTAGCGCGGCGGCGCTGACCCTGCGACAACGTGCGCACCAGCGCGTCGCGCCGCAAGCCCATGCCGACACGCTCGAGCGCAGCGTGCAAGGCGGCGACGCTGTCGTCGCGCCCGTGCAGTTGCGCGAGAAAGCGCAGCGATTCGGTGACGCTCAAATCGTCCTTCAACGCGCTGGCATGCGCGATGTACACCAGGCGCTGCGCCATCGACGCTTCGCGCACCGGCACGCCGCCCCAGGTGATGCGCCCCGACTCGGGCACCGACAGGCCCGC
>JANMHY010000794.1:0-2322 GCA_031375525.1 Burkholderiales bacterium | reverse complement strand
GCTGATGGGCGCCTACACGCGCAACGACAAGGCCCAGATCGCCGCCGACCTGGAACGCGTCTGCGAGCGCTTCCCGCGCCTGAAAGAGCGCTTCCACCAGCAGGGCTCGAGCCTGTCGGGAGGCGAGCAGCAGATGGTGGCGATCGGCCGGGCGCTGATGGCCAAACCCAAGCTGCTGCTGCTCGACGAGCCGTCGCTCGGCATTGCGCCGCAGGTCATCCGCCTGATCGGCCGCAGCCTGCTCGAGATCAACAAGAAGGACGGCATCACCGTGGTGCTGGTCGAGCAGAACAGCCGCATGGCGCTGGCGCTGTCGTCGTACGCCTATGTGCTCGAAACCGGGCATGTCGCCCTCGAGGGCCCGTCGAAAGAGCTGATGAGCAACGAGCACGTGAAGCGCCTGTACCTCGGGGGATAATCCTCACCAGGACTCGCCGCATGGATGCCGTGACCGTCAAGCTCAGCAACCAGGACATCTACGACCGCATCTACGCCGCCATCAGCGAGCGACGGTTGCTGCCCGGCACCAAACTCAGCGAGGAACGCCTCGCGCAAGCCTTCCATGCCAGCCGCACGCGGGTGCGCGAGGTGCTGTTGCGGCTGTCGCAGGAGTTGATCGTCGAGGCCCATCCGAACCGAGGTGCCTTTGTCGCCAGACCAACGCAGAAAGACATGCGCGACGTGTTCAAGGTCCGGCGCGCGCTCGAGCGTGCCATCGCCGCCGAGTTGGCTGAGCGCTTCGCTGGCCAGACGGTCGCGCCCTTGCGCGGCCACCTGGACCGCGAGGCGCGTGCGCGGGCCACGGACGACCGCGCCGCTCTGGCCAGGCTGACCGGCGAGTTCCATGTTCGACTGGCCGAGACCACGGGCAACCGGCTCTTTACCGAAAACCTGCGACGCCTGGTCGCGCTGACCGGCCTGGTCATTGCCCAGTACGACGCCAATGCGCGCAGCGCCTGCCCCGAGCATGAGCATGAGGAGATCGTCGCGGCCATCGAGGCTGGCGACGCGAAGCGGGCCGAGCGCCTGATGTCGCAGCATCTGGATCATGTCGAAGCCGGCATTCAGCCGCCCGAGCCTGGGGCCGGCGGTGTCGATTTCGGGCGCATCTTCGGTGTCGACGCGCCGTCGGCGCCGGCCAAGCGGCGCGCTCAGTCCTGAGAGGCGATTCGCCCTGCGCCACCGACAGGCGCCTCCAGCGCGCGCCGCCACCACTCGCCGGCAAGCTCGTGCTGAAGAAAGTCGATGAAGCTGGTGACCTTCGACGGCACGAGTTTGGGCGATGGAAACACGGCATGCATGTCCTGCGCCGGCAGGCCGTGGTCGGCGAGCACCGGGCGCACGCTGTCGTCGGCAATCGACTCTCGCGCTACATACCAGGGCAGGATCGCCAGCCCGCGGCCGTCGCATGCGGCCGACAGCACCGCTGACAAGTTGTTGGACCGTAGCGGCCCCTTGACAGGCACCGACAGCAATTGGCCCTCTGGCGTCGACAGGTGCCATCGATCGTCGCCTTGCACGCTGCTGTAGACGATGCACGCGTGTGTGGCGACGTCCGGCGCGCATCGCGGCTCGCCGTGTTCGAGCAAGTACTTCGGCGCTGCGACCATCAGCCAGGGGTTGCTGCCGAGAAAGCGTGCGCCGAGCGTCGAATCGGCCATCTGACCCATGCGGATGGCCAGATCGATGCCTTGCTCGACCAGGTTCACATAGCGGTCGTCGAAGCTGACATCGATCGTCACCTCCGGGTTGGCGCGCATGTAGCGCAGCACCAGCGGCACCAGGACACGCCGGCCGAAGGCCACCGAGGTGCTGATGCGCAACTGGCCGCCGACACTGCCCTGGCCCAGGGTCGCCAGGTTCTCGGCCTCGTCGATCGCGCGCTCGATCAGCTTGCACTTGTCGTAGAACAGCGCGCCGACCTCGGTGGGCGTCACGCCACGTGTGGAGCGGTGCAACAGCCGCACGCCCAGCCTCTCCTCGGTCGCCGCGATCGCCTTGGTGGCGGTGGGCTGGGTGATGCCGAGTTCGGCCGCGGCCTTGCTGAAACTGCTGGTCTCGACCACGCGGACAAAGAGCTGAATGGCGTTGACCCGATCCATGGCTCCACTGTAGTGCCGGCTTGCTGCGCCCTGCCGGTGGAATAGTGCTTATGCGCGCACTGGGATTCACATCACGGGTGGCGCAAGCCATCATCATTGCCACTCGAATCAGGAGACCGACATGTCAAGAATGAAGGCTGCGCTGGCCGCCGTGCTGGTGATGGAAAAAGAAGGCGTCACGCAAGCCTTCGGCGTGCCGG
Source organism: Burkholderiales bacterium (assembly GCA_031375525.1). Classification (GTDB taxonomy): domain Bacteria; phylum Pseudomonadota; class Gammaproteobacteria; order Burkholderiales; family Burkholderiaceae_C; genus CADEEN01. The sequence continues at coordinate 20 of JANMHY010000794.1, read as the reverse complement.
GCGCAGCGATCAACCCGCTC
>JANMHY010000779.1:0-5817 GCA_031375525.1 Burkholderiales bacterium | reverse complement strand
CTGTCGCACGCCAACAGCCGCAAGCAGCACACGAAGCAGATCGAGATCGGCGCCGACATCGCCGCGCGCATAGCCGCCGGCGAGCGGCGCATCAGCGGCGTCATGATCGAGAGCCACCTCGAAGAAGGCCGGCAAGACCTGCGACCCGGCCAGCCGCTCGCGCACGGCGTGTCGATCAACGACGCCTGCCTCGGCTGGGCCCAGACCGAGCCGCTGCTGCAATCGTTGGCGCAGGCCGTGCGCGCGCGGCGTTGATCAGCAGCCGTGTCGGCTGCTTTGTGTTCCTACCGCGTCACGTCCACCGCCTGCCCGAGCTTCGCGCTGCGCGCCAGGGCGTCGAGCGTGGCGGCATTGTCCAGACTCGCTTGCGCGGCGCGCTCGATCGCCTCGACATCGCGCGCTGCGATGACACGCGCAAAGGCTTCGGCCGCGAAGCGAAAGCCGCTGCCGGTGCCGGCGTCGATGTTCTCGAAAGGGATCGAATTGGCGGTGCCGCGGCGCAGGCGCAACTGGCTCGGCAGATAGCCCCAGGCATGGCCGCCGGCCTGCTCACTCGTGTGGTTCAGGTACTCGGTCTCGATCGTGCCGCCAGTGCCGACGATGGTGGCGTGGCGGTGGTTGGCCGCATCCATCGCGCACGACAGTTGCGCCCGCCGGCCATCGGCGTAATGCAGCGTCGCCGACAGGCTGACGTCCACGCCGCTCTCAGTCCAGCTCGCGTCGGCCATCACGCGCTGCGGCGCGCAACCCATCGCCAGGCGGATGATGCTGAGCGCATAACAACCGGCATCGAGCAGCGCGCCGCCGCCGAGCTCGGGCTTCGAGCGGATATTGGTCTGCGCATTGGCCAGCGTGAAGCCGAAGCACGACTGCACCGAGCGCACGCGGCCGATCGCGCCGCCTTGCAGCAGTGCGACGAGGCGGCCGGTCTGCGGCTGGAAGTAGTACGGGTAGGACTCGAGCAGCATCACGCCGTGGCGGCGCGCGGCGTCGAACATCGAGCGCGCTTCGGCCTCGTTCAACGCCAGCGGCTTTTCGCACAGCACATGCTTGCCGTGCGCGGCGGCGGCGATGGCCCACTCGGCATGCAGGCTGTTCGGCAGCGGGATGTAGATCGCATCGACGTCGGCGTCGGCCAGCAGCGCGTCGTAGCTGCCGTGGTGGCGGCCGATGCCCTGCGCCGCAGCGAACGCCGCCGCGGTCTCGGCGTTGCGGCTGCCGACGGCAACGACACGCACCGCCGGGCTGGCAGCGACGTCGCGGCTGAACTGGCGGGCGATGTTGGCGCAGCCGAGGATGCCGATGCGCAGCGCAGCGTTGGCTTTCATGGGCGTTGGCCTGGATGGAAAGGCACCCAGGATACGCCGCGATCTCGGTCGCCGCGCTCGTCGTTTTGTCGCTCGACGCGCTGGCGTGCCGCGTTGATGACGAGCGTGTTCCAGCGCCGGCGCTGGTCGGGCGTCGCCGACCACTCCGCGCCGAACAGCTCACGTCCTCTGCAGGTGTGGATGGGGCTACCCGGCTCCACGCAAACCGGCCCGGTTTGCGGACACGCCCCCCACACTCCGCAGCGCCACGGCGCTCGCGATCACGAACTCGCCCGGCACGCGATAGCCGCCGTCGCCCTGCCGCCATGGCTCGATCGCCTGCAGATAGCGTGCACGAACGCGCGAGCGCGTGGCCGCGTCGAAGCGCGACCAGGCCAGCGCCACCGGGCCGCCGACGAGCGCGGCGTCACCCGCCTCGTCGGCGCTGGCGTAGTCCAGCGTGACCGACAGGCGCTGCTGCACCACGGCCTCGAAGGGCGCCTCGGCGCACAAGCGCGCCAGCGTGTCGCGTTGACCAAGGCGAAAGAACAGCGGGCAGACCTCGCTGGCCACTTCGGCCTCGACGATCGGCAACACCGGCGCCCAGCCGCAGCGCGCGCGCTCACCCCACACCGCCAACGCAACGCGGCCGCCGGGGCGCAGCACGCGCGCCATCTGGCGCAACGCGCGCTCGGGGCTGGGCATGTACATCAGGCCGAGCGCGCACAGCGCCACGTCGAAGCTCGCCTCGGGCAGCGCGTCGAGCGCTTCGCCATCCATGCGCATGAACTGCGCTGGCGCCGTCGCTGCCGCACGCCGGCGCGCGGCAGCGACCATCTGCTCGGAGAGATCGACACCGAGCACCTGGCCACTCGCACCGACGGCGCGCGCCGCTGCGAGTGTCACGAGCCCGGTGCCGCAGGCGATGTCGATCACGCGCTCGCCCGGTGCGATGGCCGCCGCGTCGAGCAACGCGTCCTGCGCCGGTGCGAGCTGCGCGCGCCACAGCAGCTCGTAGTCCGTCGCCGCCAGGTCCCAGCCGTAGCGCTGCACGCGCCGCTGCAAGCGCGCGTCCATGATGTTCAGCGGCGCGTGATCACCACCTCGACGTACTCGCTCGGCACGACGAGCGAGGTCGCGCCGCCCTTGTTGTGGCGCTCCAGCAGTTCGACGAGATCACGCTCCAGGGCCGCCGCGCCGTCGGCCGGCAGCGCCGCAAACGCTTTGTGCACCGGGCCGTACCAGGTGCGAAACACTTGGGTGAAATGCGCGGCCGAGCGGTAGCGGAAGTTGAAGTGGCGCGGCATGCACTCGATCGACGCGGCACGGTCGCCGAACAGCGAGTTCAGGTGCTTCTCGGTGCCCCACAGCGACGGCGACTGCACGCCGGCCGGCGGCGGCAGATGGCGGCCGAGCACCTTGAACATCTGGCCGACGAGGCTGTCGGGCGTCCAGTTGGCCAGGCCGATGCGGCCGCCGGGTTTGCACACGCGCGCCATCTCCGACGCTGCTTTGGCGTGGTCGGGTGCGAACATCACGCCGAAGGTCGAGAGCACGGCATCGAAGCCGGCGTCGGCATACGACAGCGCTTCGGCATCGGCAACTTCGAACTTGACTTGCAGATGCTCGGCGCGCGCGCGCTCGGCGCCGCGGTCGAGCAGGCTGCCGACGTAGTCGGTCGAGGTGACGATGCCGCCGCGCCGCGCGGCGGCGAGCGTCGCGTTGCCGTTGCCGGCGGCGACGTCGAGCACGGTTTGATCGAAGCGGATGTCGCAGCCTTCGGCCAGTTGCTCGCCGACGATCTGCAGCGTCGTGCCGATGACGGCGTAGTCACCGGCGGACCAGGCGGCCTGCTGGCGGGTCTTGATGGCGGTGAAGTCAGGTGCGTTCATGGGAGCGTCTCCGGTAGGTTGGTGGTGCACTGTCGGCGCCGCGGGGCTGGCTGTCCTGTTCGATCGTCCCGAGTGTTTGACCGATCGTCCGACACAGCCAAACTAGGGGTGCAACGGCGCACCGACGCGAACACAATCGGCAGCGTCACTGTCAGCGAAGTTCAACCTCAGCGAGGTTCACGATGGCCGCACAAGATCTCGCCACCGCATTGCAGCGTGTTCACGCCGTGCTGCAGCGCCGCCCCGACACCGGCTTGCACGACGACGCGCCGGCAACAGCGCGTTGGAGCGGCGGCACGCGCGTCGTCGCCAGCCACGCCAACGGCGCGCAGTTCTTGACCGACATGCCGGCCGAACTCGGCGGCAGCGGCGACCAGGTCACGCCGGGCTGGTTGTTCCGCGCCGGCTTTGCATCGTGTGCGGCGACGAGCATCGTCATGGCCGCGGCACGCGATGGCATCGCGCTGCAGATGCTGGAACTGCGCGCCAGCAGCCGCTCCGACGCGCGCGGCCTGCTCGACATGAACGATGCGAGCGGCCAGCCGGTCGATTCGATGCCGCTCGATGTGCAGTTGCACGTGCGCATCGCAGCCGACGGCGTGGCGCCGGAGCGCCTGCGCGCGCTGGCCGAACGCGGCATCGCCTGCTCGCCGATCCCGCGCGCGGTGCGACATGCGGTGCCGTTCGCGCTGCACATCGACGTCGGTTGATGGACGCGCTGTCGCAAACGCTGCGTGTCGTTCGGTTATCGAGCGCGATCTTCATCAACGCGCGTTTTTCCGCGCCATGGTGCTACCAGTCGCCGCGCGCCGATCAGGTCGTGCACCTGCTCGCGCCGGGCGCCGAGCGCCTGGTGATCTTTCACCTGATCACCCAAGGCGATTGCCATGCGCTGCTCGGCAACGACGCGCCGGTGCATCTGTCGGCCGGCGACGTCGTGCTGTTTCCGCAAGGCGACGCGCACCTGATGTGTTCCGAACTCGGTGTGCCGCCGGCCACCGGCGGCGCGCCTCTCGCCGAACTGCTGTCGCGCCGGCCGTGCCAACTGGCCTACGGCGGCGGCGGCGCGGCCACGCGCCTGGTCTGCGGCTACCTGGCCTGCGACGCACGTCTGGCGCGCCTGCTGCTCGACGGGCTGCCGCCGATCGTGCGCGTCAACGTGCGCGGCTCTGCCGCCGGGCTGTGGCTCGAATCGTCCGTTCGCTACGCGCTGGCCGAAGCGCGCTCGCCGCGGCCCGGCGGCGAGGGCGTGCTGGCCAAGCTGTCGGAGGTGCTGTTCATCGAGGTGCTGCGGCTTTACATGAACGAGCACAGCGAGGGCCGCACCGGCTGGCTGGCCGGTGTTGGCGATCGCATCGTCGGCGCGGCGTTGAACGCCATGCACGAGCAGCCGGCGCATCCGTGGACGATCGAAGAACTCGCGCACACGGCGGGCACGTCACGTTCGGTTTTCGCCGAGCGTTTTGCGCAACTCGTCGGCAGCACGCCGATGCAGTACCTGACGCAGTGGCGCATGCTCCTGGCATCGAGTCTGCTGTGCCAGAGCCAGGCGCCGCTGGCGCGCATCGCCAACGATGTCGGCTACCAGACCGATGCCGCGTTCAGCCGGGCATTCAGCCGCGAGTTCGGCGTGCCGCCCGCGGCGTGGCGGCGGCGGCAAGCGGCGCAGGTGGCGTCGTGAGCGCGCGTGGCCGCTCCAAAGCGCTCGCACCGGAGCGCCAACGGCGCGCAGGTTGGTTTATAAGCTCCGGTGCTCGGTTATCACACGCTCCAGACTCGCATCGCGATCCATGGCGTCGATGATCTGCTGATTCGCTCGCTGATCGACCGGCAGCAATTTCACGATCCGCGCGGCCACGCCGAGCGCATCGGCATCTCTTCCGCGTCGTGGCCGTTGTTCGGCATGGCATGGCCCTCGGGCTTGGCGCTGGCGGCGCGGCTGGCGCAGCGCGACGTGAGCGTGGGCGAACGCATTCTCGAAATCGGCTGCGGCCTGGCCTTGCCGAGCCTGGTGGCGCACCGGCGCGGCGCCGACATCACGGCCAGCGACTGCCATCCGCTGGCGTCGGGTTTTCTGCGCGCCAACCTGCGATTGAACGGCCTGGCGCCGATGAGCTACCGCCATGGGCAATGGAACGTGCCGCTGCGCGATCGCGTGCGCACAGCAGCGCACCGCGGCAGCGTGGTGCGCGGCCGCTTCGACCTCATCATCGGCAGCGACCTGCTCTACGAGCGCGATGCCACTGGCGGCCTGGCATCGTTCATCGGCCGCCATGCCAGTACGCGCTCGCAGGTCTGGATCGTCGATCCGGACCGCGGCAACCGCGCCGCCTTCCATCGCCAGATGGCAACGGAAGGTTTCAATAGTCGCAGCGAAGAGCGGCTCGATGCGCTGTCCTACAAAGGCCGGCTGATCACCTACGAGCGCTGTTGAAACTACTATTGCCCTTGCTCGTTCAACGATGGAGGTTTTCGATGAGCTCACTGACTTTTTGGCGCGGCCGTTTCCAGGCCCTGCTGGCGCTGCTGTTTTTCGCCGGCGCGGTGCAGGCGCAAGCCGTGCGCGTCGGCTCGAAGATCGACACCGAAGGCGCGTTGCTCGGCAACCTGGTGGTGCA
>JANMHY010000760.1:0-2296 GCA_031375525.1 Burkholderiales bacterium | reverse complement strand
GCGCGCCGCTCGTGCTCGCGCTCGACGGCGTGACCGACCCGCACAACCTCGGCGCCTGCCTGCGCGTGGCCGATGGCGCCGGCGTGCACGCGGTGATCGTCACGTTGTTCATGCTTGTCGCCGGCCTGTCGCAAGCGGTGGCGCAGGAAGCAGGGCAGGGCTGGCCGCGCTTCTGGAAGCGCTGGGCGCAGATCGCCGTCTGCGCGCTGCTCGTCTCCGCCGGATCGGCCGTGATGTTCCCGAAGAGCTGGATCAGCTTCGGTGTGCTGCATGGTTTTGCAGTGATGCTCGTCATTGCGCGTGTGGCGGCGCCGCTGCGGGCGTGGTTGTGGCCGCTCGGCCTCTTGCTCGTGCTGTTGCCGCATTTCGTGCAGCACCCGTTCTTCGACACGCGGCTGACGAACTGGATCGGCCTGGTGACGAAGAAGCCGGTGACCGAAGACTTTGCGCCGGTGCTGCCGTGGCTGGGCGTGATGCTGTGGGGCCTGGCCGCAGGACAGTGGTTGCAGGCGCAGCGGCGCGTTCTGCTCGACGGTGCATTGCCGGGTGTGCTGCAACCCCTGGCCGTGCTCGGCCGCTGGTCGCTGAGTTTCTACATGCTGCACCAGCCGCTGTTGATCGGCGCCATCCTGGCGTGGCTCGCCATCACGCGTTGAAGGCCGCGTGAATTTACGCACGAACGGCATGCTCAAGTTCAACGTGTGCGCGCCGATTCCAAACTCCACCGTTCAATCAAAGGCCGCCGTATGACCGTCGCCGCCATCAGCCCCGCTCACGCCATTGCGCCGCGTGCGGCAGAGCAGCGTCCACCGGCCGCTGCGGCCGAGTTGCCGGAGATGCCGAAGCCAGTGACGCCGGCCACCGCGGCCGGCTACCTCATGCAGGTGCCGAGCGCGCGCGTGCTCGAAGCGCTGGCCTCTTTGCAGCGCGTGATGAGCCTGCAAGCGCCTGCCGATGCGGCGCAGCGTCTGGCCAAAGCGGTTGCGCCCGCGGTGTCGGGCACCGCGTTAGACGTGCAAGCGTGACCTAACATCGCGGGCATGACCCGCCATGTGCTCTTCGGTTTTCACGCCGTCACCGTTCGCCTGAAGACCGCGCCCGACAGCGTCGTCGAAGTGCACCTCGACACGCAGCGCCGCGACGCGCGCATGCGCACGTTCGCGCAGCGCGCCACCGAGGCCGGCGCCAAGGTGGTGGACAGCGACGACGCGCGCCTGTCCAAGCTCGCCGGCAACGACCGCCATCAGGGTGTGGTCGCGCTCGCCCTGCGCCTGCCGGCGCGGCATTCGCTCGACGACATCCTCGACGAAGCGGCGAGCGCGCCGCTCGTGCTCGCGCTCGACGGCGTGACCGACCCGCACAACCTCGGCGCCTGCCTGCGCGTGGCCGATGGCGCCGGCGTGCACGCGGTGATCGCACCGAAGGACCATGCGGTGGGACTCAACGCGACGGTGGCCAAGGTCGCCAGCGGCGCCGCCGAGACCGTGCCCTACCTGATGGTCACCAACCTGTCGCGCGCGCTTGTCGAGTTGAAGGAGCGCGAGGTCAAGGTCATCGGCCTGTCCGACGACGCCGAGCAGACGCTGTACGAACTCGACCTCAGTGGCCCCGTGGCGCTGGTGCTCGGCGCTGAAGGCAAAGGCCTGCGCCAGTTGACGCGCAACACCTGCGATGCGCTGGTGAAGATTCCGATGGCCGGCGCGGTGGAAAGCTTGAACGTCTCGGTGGCGGCCGGCGTGTGCCTTTACGAGGTGGTGCGGCAGCGGCGCCGATGATTCCCAGCGACACGACGATCTACACCTGCATCGAGTCCGGCCGCCTCGAGCCCGAGGTGCTGCTGATGGTGCGCACGCTGCGCGCTTTCGGTGGCCGCTTCGCGCAATGTCCGGTGCTGGCGATCCAGCCGCGCGCGGGACCTTCGATCGCCGGCAGCACCGCGCGCGAGCTGGACAGGTTGCAGGTGACGACTATCAAACGGCCACTGCGTCACCGCTTCGATTGGCTCGGTTTTGCGAACAAGCCCTGGGCCGCGGTGATCGCCGATGAGACGGCGAAGACGAAACACGTCGTCTGGCTCGATGCCGATGTGCTCGTCGTCCGCGAACCGACGGCGCTCGACGCGCCGCAGCACGACGCACAGGAAGTGCTGGCCTGCGTCGAAGAACTCGGCCCCGTCAGCACCGGCCCGGGCGACCGATTCGAGCCGTTCTGGCAAGCGTTGGCGAACGGCGCGGGCATGCCCGAGGGTGTGCCCTTCGTCACCGAAGGTCCGTCGGGCAAGCGCATCCGCCTGCAA
>JANMHY010000757.1:0-7689 GCA_031375525.1 Burkholderiales bacterium | reverse complement strand
CCGACGCGCCGCCGCCGCGCAGCGCCCCGCTCGAGCCCGTCGCGCCGCGCGTGGCCGATGCCACGGCCGGCCGCAACCCGAAACCCGTCGCTGCCGCCGAGTCCACCGACCCGCGCGTGCGCTGCGGCGAGCGCAACTTCTTCTCGATGCTGGTCTGCCTGAAGCGCGAATGCCAGAACCCGGCGCTCAGCGCACACGCCGAGTGCGTGAAGTTGCGCCAGCAGGAAGCGACGCCGTCGTCCGGCGATCGCTGACAAAGCGACTCAGAACCGCGAGCCCGGCTGCCGCAGGAACTGCACTTCTTCGGCCGTGGACTTGCGCCCGAGCAGTGCGTTGCGATGCGGGAAGCGGCCGAAGCGTTCGATGACGTCGGCATGCCGGCGCGCGTAGTCTTCGAAGCCGGCCAGCGACGCGTCGGCCGCCGCCAGCGCAGCAAACAAGCGCAGCGACTCGTGCTGCATCGCGCGGTCCTCGGCGTGTTCGAACGGCAGGTAGGCGAACACGCGCTGCAGCGGCGGCAGCGCCAGATCGTCGCCGCGCGCCACCATCGCCCGCGCGGCGGCCAGGGCCAGCGCATCGCCGGCAAAGGCGCGCGGCGTGTCGCGGAAGATGTTGCGCGTGAACTGGTCGAGCACGATCACTTGCGCCAAGGCGCCGTCGGGCTCGCCGGCCCACGTTGACAACGCGCCTGACAGCGCGTTGTCAACCAGCGCACCGAAGCGCTCGGCAATCAGCGCATCGAAGCCCGCGTCCTTGCGGAACCATTCGGCCCGCGCTGCGGCGCTGCCGGCGAACCAGAAGTCGAGGACGGCAGCGGCTTGCGCGTTCATTCGAGCAGCAGGTCGAGCGTCTCGGGGTGGCGCTGCATATAGACCTCGGCGTAGCTGCAATCCGGCCGCACCTTCAACTGCTGCGCGCGCGCATGGTCGAGGGCGGCCTGCACCAGCAGCGCCGCGATGCCGCGCCCGCGCAGCGCCTGCGGCACGCCGGTGTGGGTCAGCATCATCACGCGGCCGAAGAGGCGGTACTGGCAGACGCAGTGGTTGCCATCGACGGTGGCCTCGAAGCGCGAGGCGGTGGTGTTGTGTTGGATCCCTACAGAGTTCATCGCGCGAGCTGCTGCCACAAGAAACTGAACTCGAGCGCCATCATGTCGGCGCGCTGTTTGTTGTCCGCGGCGCCGCCGTGGCCGCCTTCGATGTTCTCGTAGTACAGCAGCGCATGGCCTTGCTCGGCCATGCGCGCGGCCATCTTGCGGGCGTGGCCGGGGTGCACGCGGTCGTCGCGGGTGCTGGTGATGAACAGCACCTTCGGCAGCAACGCCCCCTTGCGCACGTTCTGGTACGGGCTGTACTTGGCGATATGCGCCCATTCGTCGGGCTTGTCGGGGTCGCCGTACTCGGCCATCCAGCTCGCGCCGGCGAGCAGTTGGTGGTAGCGCCGCATGTCGAGCAGCGGCACCTGGCAGACCACCGCATTGAAGAGCTGCGGCGCTTGCAGCATCACCGCGCCGACGAGCAGGCCGCCGTTGCTGCCGCCTTCGATGCCGAGGTGCTTCGGTGACGTGATCTTGTTGTCGATGAGGTCTTGCGCCACGGCGATGAAATCGTCGTAGCTCTTCTGCTTGTTCGCGCCGACGGCGGCCTGGTGCCAGGCTGGGCCGAACTCACCGCCGCCGCGGATGTTGGCCAGCACGAAGACGCCGCCCTGCGTCGTCCACGCGCTGCCGAAGCCACCCGAGTACCACGGCTGCTGCGAGACCTCGAAGCCGCCGTAGCCGTAGAGCAGCGTCGGGTTCTTGCCGTCGGCCTTGGCATCTTTCGGCCAGACGACGAAGTAGGGCACCTTGGTGCCGTCTTTCGACGTTGCAAAACGCTGCTCGACGCGCATGCCCTGCGCATCGAAGAAGGCGGGGCGCGACTTCAGCGTTTCACGCGCGTCGCGGCCGGCGCTGCCGAGCATTAGCGAGTCGGGCGTCAGGAAATCGGCGTAGCTCAGCAGGTACTGCTCGGCCAGCGCGTCCTTGGCGCCCAGCATCGGGTCGTGCAGCGACTGCACGCCGAGCGTGCCGGGGAAGGGCGCTTTGACATCGCGCTTCGTCCACTTCGACCCATCGGCCTGCCACTCTTCGACGCGGCCGGCCACGTTGTCGAGCACCGACAGCAGCACGCGGCTGTGCGTGGCGGTGAAGCCTTCGAGCGAGCGCGTGGCCGTTGGCGTGAACAGCGCGCTGAAGTTGCGCTCGCCTTTGAGATAAGCGTTGGCGTCACCCGCGAGCAGCGAGCCGCTCGGCCAGGTGGTGTCACCGAGCTTCCAGTCGCTGCGCAACTGGATCAGCACGCGCTCGCGCCAGAACGAGAAGTTGGCGTCGCTCGGCACGTCGATGGCGACTTGCTTGTCGCCTTGCAGCAGCCAGAGCTTGTTGTTGTAGAAATCGGTGGCGCGGCTGAAGACGGTGCGCTCGAAGCCGGGTGTGCGATCGACGCTGACGCCGGCGGCCACGTCCTTGGCCTGGCCTTCGAACACTGTCACCGCTTTGTCGATCGGCGTGCCGCGCTGCCAGCGCTTGACGACGCGCGGGTAGCCGGAATCGGTCATCGAGCCGGGGCCGAAATCGGTGGCGATATAGACCGTGTTCTGGTCGATCCAGTCGAGCGACGACTTGGCTTCGGCGACAACGAAGCCGCCGTCCTTGGCCTCGATGAAGCGCAAGGCCTGCGTATCGAACTCGCGCAGCACCGACGCATCGGCGCCGCCGCGAGACAGGCTGAGCACGCAGCGTGTGTAGGGCGGCCCAAAACAGGTTGCGCCTTTCCAGACCCAGTTTTCTTTTTCGGCGGCGCCGAGGGCGTCGAGGTCGAGCACCGTCTCCCACGCCGGTTGCGGCTTGCGGTACTCGGCCAGCGTCGTGCGCCGCCACAGGCCGCGCGGGTTCTTCGCGTCTTGCCAGAGGTTGTAGAAAAAGTCGCCGCGGCGCGAGACGGTGGGGATCTTTTCCTTCGAGTCGAGGATCTCCAGAAAACGCGCCCGCATCGGCTCGAAGCGGGGGGGTCTTTCCAGCACCGCGCGCGACTCGCGGTTGCGCTCGCGCACCCAGTTCAAGGCCTTCTCGCCTTGCACCTCTTCGAGCCAGAGGTAGGGGTCTGTGGGCGGTGGTGTTTGCGTGTGAGCGGCGAGTGAAGCGGTCATGACAAGAGCGGTGAGGAGGTACTTCATGAAGACAACAAGGGTTGCAGAGAGACTTCGACGTTGGCATCGGCGGCGTTGAACCACACGCTGCCGTCCTGCACGCTGATCTGCAATTGCATCGCGCGCTTGGCCAGCGCGGCCAGGGCCTGGCTTTGCTCGGCGGGCAACTGCCACACCGACAGGCGCGTGGTGCGCGTGAGTTTGTTCTTCACCCCCGCCCACCATACCGGCGTGCTGGCCGAATAGGCGATGAAAGTGGCGGCTTCAGCGCGCGACGCGGCGCGTTGCATGCGGCGCTCGTCGGGGTGGCCGACCTCGATCCAGTGCACGAGCTGGCCCGACAGGTCGTGCTGCCAGAGGTCGGGCTCGTCGGTGTCGGACAGGCCGCGCGCGAACTGCAGCGTGCCGCGCGCGTCGTCTTTGGGTGCGAACAACGCAAAGGCAAGCAGCCGCACCATCATTCGCTCCTCGGTTTCGCTCGGGTGCAGCGCGATCGTCAGCGCATGGTCGGCATAGACGCCGCGGTCCATGTCGGCGATTTGCAGTTGCGCTTTGTAGATGGTGGACTTGAGGGCCATTATTTTTGGTGTTTGCCGGCGGACCAGCCTTGTGTTGCAAGCCAACGCTGCCCATCGGCGGCGGCCGGCGCTTCGAGTTCGGTCGCCATCGCATCGTTCCAGCGATTGAGAAAACCGAACAGCGCGACGACGCCGGTGATCTCGACGATCTCGCCGTCGTCCCAATGCGTGCGCAACTCGGTGCCGATGGCCACATCGACCGCGCCCGGCGAGGCCGCCGCAGCCATCGCGTAGTCGAGCGCGGCGCGCTCGGCCGGCGTGAACAGCGCGCTCGTTCGAAACGACCAGACCTCTTCGAGCCGCTGCGCGTCAGCGCCCTCGGCGGCGCCGAAGCGCGCTGCGGCGCGGATGGTGTGGGCTTCGCAATAGCGGCAACCGGCGACGCGGCTGGCCACATGGCCGATGAGGCGTTTCAATTCGCTGGTGACGCGGCTCTCGTTGCTCATCACCGCGCGGTTGAGCTCGGTGAAGGCGCGTGCCAGGGCCGGGCGGCGCATCATCGTCAGCACGCTGTTGGGCGCAAAGCCGAGCGTGCCTTCGAAGAAACGCGCGAGGTCGGCGATCTCGGCGTCGTGGTCGGCGGGCAAGGGGGTGACGAGCGGCATGGCGCTGCACTGTGCCATAGCGTGAGCGCTGGGCCGCAAGGTGGAACAATCGAGGCATGGGAGGTGGATTCATCGACGCCGTGCACAGCGCCTGGGGCTTGCTGTGGCACTTCGACGCGCGGCTGGGCCGCGTGGTGGCGCTATCGCTGTACGTCAGCGGCACGGCCTGCGTGATCGCCTCGCTGTTCGGCATGGCCTTGGGCGCCTGGTTGGCGGTGGCGCGCTTCGCCGGCCGGCGCGTGATCGTGGCGATGCTGAACACCTTGCTCGCGCTGCCGTCGGTGGTGGTCGGGCTGGTGGTCTATCTGCTGCTGTCGCGCGCTGGGCCGCTGGGCGCGTTGGGCATTCTGTTCACGCCGACGGCGATGATCGTTGCGCAGACGATGCTCGTGTTGCCCGTGGTGGCTGCATTGACGCGCCAGCTCATTGCCGATGCGTGGCAGGGTAACGGCGAGCAGTTGCGCTCGATGGGTGCGCGCCCGCTCGTCGCCGCGGCGCTGCTGCTGCTGCACGAGCGGATGGCGCTGGTGACGGTGCTGCTGACGGCGTTCGGCCGCGCCATCAGCGAAGTCGGCGCGGTGATGATCGTCGGCGGCAACATCGACGGCGTGACACGCGTCATGACAACGACGATCGCCCTGGAAACCAGCAAGGGCGACCTGCCGCTGGCGCTCGGTCTGGGCCTCGTGCTGCTCGGCGTGGTCGGGCTGCTCAACGCGCTGATCGCGCTCGTGCAGCGCCAGCGCGGCGCGCACGACGAGGCCCGCGTGGCGGTGAGCGCCGGCGCATGACGGCACTGATCACGCTCGACGGTGCCGGCGTGCGCTTCGGCGCCACCACGGCATTGGCTGATGTGAACTTCCTGCTCGGCGCGGGGGAGCGCGTGGTGCTCGTCGGCGCCAACGGCTGCGGCAAGACGACGTTGCTGCGCCTGCTGCACGGCCAACTGCCGCACAGCGGCCGGCGCCAAACGCGAACCGACGGCAAAGGGCGCGAACCGACGCAGGCCATGGTCTTCCAGCGGCCCTTTCTGCTGCGCCTGTCGGCCTGGCACAACCTGCTGATCGCGCTCTGGCTGGCCGGCGTGCCGAAGGCCGAGCGTGCAACGCGCGCGCAGGCCGCGCTCGAACGCGTGGGCCTGGCGCGCGAGCGCGATCGTCCGGCGCGCGTGCTCTCGGGCGGCCAGCAGCAGCGGCTGGCGCTGGCGCGCGCGTGGGCGGTGCGGCCCGAGGTGCTGTTTCTCGACGAGCCGACGGCCAGCCTGGACCCCGGCGCCAAGCGCGAGGTCGAAGCGCTGATCGAGTCGTTCGCGCGCGACGACGGCGTGGCCATCGTCATGAGCACGCACAACCTCGGCCAGGCCAAGCGGCTGGGCACGCGCGTGCTGTACCTCGATGCCGGGCAGGTGCTGGTGGATCTGCCAGCGCCGATGTTCTTCTACGAGCCGCTGCCGGAGGCGGCGGCGCAATTCGTCAAGGGCGAATCGCCGTGGCAGATGTGAGCTTGGCGCCAGCGCCTGCGGTATAGCCCGCTTGCGGCGGCCGCGACAAGGCCATGCGATGCGTGCCATCGGCGTCGATCGCGTCCGGCGTCGACGCTGCCGGCAGCAGCAGCGCATCGAGCGGGCTGCGCACGCCACCACCACCCACTTTGAGCACATGCGTGTAGATCATCGTCGTGCTCACATCGGCATGGCCGAGCAGCTCTTGCACGGTGCGGATGTCATAGCCGCCTTGCAGCAAGTGCGTGGCAAAACAATGGCGCAGCGTGTGCGGTGTGGCCGGCGCCACGATGCCGGCGCGCGCGGCAGCCTTCTTGAACGCGCGCTGGAACGCGTCGTCATGCAGATGGTGCCGGCGCTCGGCGCCGCTGCGCGGGTCCACCGACTCTGCGGCTTGCGGGAACACCCAGAACCAGGTCCACGACTGTGCAGCGCGCGGGTACTTGCGGTCCAGCGCGTCGGGCATCTGCACGCCGGGGCGTTGCGCCTGCCGGTCGGCCGCCCACAGCAGGCGCGCACGCGCCAGTTGCTCGCGCAATGCCGGCGCGAGCGCGGCGGGCAGCATCAGCGCACGGTCCTTGGCGCCTTTGCCGCAGCGAACGATCAGCGTGCGGCGCTCGAAATCGACATCCTTCACGCGCAACTGCAGCGCCTCGGAAATGCGCATGCCGCAGCCGTAGAGCACCTGCGCCAGCAAACGATGCACGCCGTCGAGCTGCATCAACAGCGCCGCCACCTGCTCGGGCGACAACACAACGGGCAGGCGCGGCTGGCGGCGTGGGCGGCCGATGGACTGCATCCACGGCAGATCGAGCGCGAACACTTTCTGATAGAGAAACAGCAGCGCCGACAGCGCTTGCCCATGCGTGGAGACCGACACGTTGCGCTCCGCTGCGAGCCATGTGAGGAAAGCCTCGACCTCGTGCGCGCCCATGCCGCGCGGGTGCACGCGGCAGCCGTGGAAGCGAACGAAGGCGCGAATCCAATGCACATACGCCTGCTCGGTACGCAAGCTGTAGTGCAGATACCGCGCCCGCTCGCGCACCTGATCGAGCAAGCGCGGGGCGCCCAACGGCGGCATCGGCCCGAGCACTTTGCGCGGCGCAGCGCGAGCGGGAAAAGCCGTGCTGGAAGGCATGACTGGATAATACTGGATGCAACTACAGCCTTCAAGCAAAATCTGCCGGTGCGACAAGCACTTGCCTGCGACAAGGCACGCCTGCATAAGGCGCGGCTAGACTGCGTACACGCGCGATATCGCGCGTGAGAACACGTTAGGCGTCATGAAAACTCCTTCAAGCGAACTCGACGTCGCGAAACGCAATGCTTGGTACCAGTCTCTGGCAATGGCTCTGGCCGTCCTCGGCTTCGTCGTAGCACTAGAGATCGCGGAAGGATCAACTGACCGAGGCCTCTGGATTCTTGTAGCTCTGTTGCTCTGGTTACTGGCATTCCTCGTCGGAGTCTTTTCGCTACGGCGTTGGCTTACGCTCATGTACCGGCGCTTCACCAAAAGGCAGTAGCCTTTCTGGCCGTCCAGATGCCCCGTGCGGCTCCGCCTTGCCTCATATTGCAACTCTCGCAAGAGTTCAGGTGTTCTTCCAACCGGGCTACAGCTAAAGTCCAGCATCCACTCGCGGAGCTTCTCAAACGTGACGCCTAACCCTTCCATCGAGGGGACCCACAAAAGGCTGCGCCTTTTGCGGTCCCCTCATGTCAAACGTTCGGCTTCACTGCGTGGCAAGGCGGTATGCCTCGTTGATTTCAGCCATGCGCACAGCGTCGCCACCTCGGTCGGGGTGGTGCTCGCTGGCCA
>JANMHY010000727.1:0-2596 GCA_031375525.1 Burkholderiales bacterium | reverse complement strand
GAGCGGTCCGGCCCCTTGCCATACGCCAGTTCGATGAGCTTCTTGGCCATGGGCGTGAGCTTGCCCACCGCCTGGTAGCCATAGTCCAGCCGCGCCTGCGGGTCGATGCCGAAGGCCGGGCCGCCTTGCGCATTCGCATGGCCGGCGTCGCTCGACAGCACGGCAAAGCCTTGCAGCAGCGCACCGGTGGTCGGCCCGCCGCCGAAGGTGCCGGTGGCGGTGACGACGGCGCCGTCGATGCCGCCGTTGCCCTGGTGCCAGAAGCGGCCGTTCCAGGCCAGCGGCAGACGCATCTCGAAGTTGATCCGGTAGGTCTTGCCATCGACCGGGCTGATCCGTTCGAACATGTGGCCTTCGACGCGGCAATGCGCCGGCACCGGCGCGCCGGCGAGCGTGAGCGTGCCGGCGGCCACACGCGTCGTCGCCGTGATGACGGTGTTGGCGAGTCCGCCGAGCGACCCGGCCAGGGCCTCGCACGTGCCGAGCAAGGCAGCCGGTTGCGCCGGCGCGAGTTGCGGCAGGCGGTGGCCGTGGCGGCCGTTGTCGGCCAGCGCAGCGGTGGCCAGCGCGGCCGTGAACGCGGTCGCCGCAGCCAGCGGCATCAGCTTGGAAGTCATTACGTCTCCTTTAGGTGCTGGTCGGCCGTGAGCTGCCGACTGGATAGTTAGGATACTTATCGATCTGGGTGTTTGGCTTGCGGGTTTTCCAGCGCGGCGAGTGTCGCCGACGGCGGCTGACAGAATCGCGCTATGCCCCGCCGCGCCGCCCCGATCGCCACCGACGACCGCACGCCGCAGGCGCGCCTGGCCGAAGCCGGCCTGCACGGCGTCATCGGCTACCAGTTGGCGCAGGCCTCGATCGTGACGACGCAGGTCTTCGACGGCGCGGTGGGCACGAAGAGCCGCGTGCGGCCGGTCGAGTACACGATGCTGGCGCTGATCCACGCCAACCCGGACGTCACCGCGCGCCAGCTTGCGCGCGGGCTGGCGGTGACGCCGCCCAACATCGCCGTCTGGATCGAGCGCCTGCAGTCGCGCGGCCTCGTGCTGCGCAGCCGCAGTGAGACGGACGCGCGCTTGCAGCACATCCGCGTTTCGGCCGCCGGTGCCAAGCTCGTGCGCGAGGCGACCAAGCGATTGCAGGAAGGCGAGGCTGCCGCGCTGGCGGCGCTGAGCGCCGCCGAGCGCGCGATGCTGGTCGAGCTGCTGCACAAGGTGGCGCTGGCGCGCAAGCGCGCGGCGCCGAGCTGAGGAGAACCGCTTTGAAACTCGCCACCTGGAACGTCAATTCACTCGCCGTGCGACTGCCGCAGGTGCTCGACTGGCTCAGCGCACAACAGCCCGACGTCCTGGTGCTGCAGGAAACCAAGCTCACCGACGACAAGTTTCCGCGCGCTGAGATCGAGGCCGCAGGCTATCGCGTGCAATGGTTCGGCCAGAAGACCTACAACGGTGTGGCGTTGCTGTCGAAGACCGAAGCCACCGACGTCGTGCGCAACATCCCGGGCTTTGCCGACGATCTGGCGCGTGTCATCACCGCCACGGTGGACGGCGTGCGCATCGTCGGCGGCTACTTCCCCAACGGCCAGGCGCCGGGCAGCGACAAGTTCGAATACAAGATGCAGTGGCTGCGCGGCTTGCGCGATTGGCTGCGTGAAGAGATCGCCGCGCACCCGAAGCTGGTGCTGATGGGCGACTTCAACATCGCGCCCGAAGACCGCGATGTGTTCGACCCGGTGGCCTGGGCCGGGCAGATCCACTGCACGCCGGAAGAGCGCGAGCATTTCAGGCAGCTCTGCGCACTCGGCCTCGTCGATGCGTTCCGCTGCTTCGAGCAGCCGCCGAAATCCTGGTCGTGGTGGGACTACCGCAACCTCGCCTTCCGCAAGAACCAGGGCCTGCGCATCGACATCATCCTCGTCAGCGAGGCGATGAAGGACAGCGTGCGCGAATGTGCGATCGACAAGCTGCCGCGCAAGAACGAGCGGCCGAGCGATCACGCGCCGGTGTGGGTGCGGCTGGACTGATGTTCATGCGCGATGGCGTTCAACGGCCCGAGAGCCGTTGGCAGCTCGCGGCGCATCACTGATTTTGACCTCCCGCGTTCGCTTGTGCACTCGATGACTTTGCGTCATGACGGCGGGGTGGTGCCTGCGTTCTCCGGCAGACCTCGAAACGCCGACACCTTCGCTGCAAGACGCAGGGCTTCGATACCTCAGCCCGAACGGATTCTTATGCAATCGAACGCAAATCCGTACCTGACTAGCGACGAACCTCAGCACCGTTCGCCCTGAGCAGGGGACTGAGCTTGTCGAAGGCCCCGTGTCGAAGGGTCTATCGCGCCGAGCCCTTCGACAAACTCGACTCGTCGCCAATCAGGAATCCGTATCAGTCGTCGAGACCCAACTCCTGGATCTTGCGCGTGATCGTGTTGCGGCCGATGCCCAGGCGCTGCGCGGCTTCGATGCGACGGCCGCGCGTGGTCGACAGCGCGGTGACGATCAACTGCGCTTCGAAGCGGCGCGTCAGCGTGTCCCAAACTTCGGGCGCGCCGGCGTCGAGCAAGGTACGCGCTTCGCGCTCCAGATCGGCCAGCC
>JANMHY010000720.1:0-6406 GCA_031375525.1 Burkholderiales bacterium | reverse complement strand
CATCTCCACCGCCCAGCCGTCGTCGTCGTTGTTCTTGACGACACGCGCCGTCCAGCCATTGTCGCGCCACAGCGTGGGTTCGTAGAGCGGGTCGGTGTCGATCCCGTCGGCAGTGTTCATGGAAGTTGGCTTCATGGTCATGGCATGGATTGTGGCGGTCCGCATGGCACACAATCCCGTCGCATGAACACACAGATCTCGATCATCGGCGCGCCGACCGACATCGGCGCCGGCGCACGCGGCGCGAGCATGGGGCCGGAGGCGATGCGCGTGGCCGACCTCGTGCCGATTCTGCAGGGCCACGGCCTCGAAGTGGCCGACCGCGGCAACCTCGTCGGCCCGGCCAACCCGTGGCTGCCGCCGGTGGACGGCTACCGGCATCTCGCCGAAGTGGCGCAGTGGAACCGCACGGTGCACGACGCGGTGCATGCCGAGCTGAAACTCGGCCGCCTGCCGATCCTGCTCGGCGGCGACCATTGCCTGGGCATCGGCAGCATCAGCGCCGTGGCGCGCCATTGCCGCGAGGCCAACAAGAAGCTGCGCGTGTTGTGGCTCGACGCCCATGCCGACTTCAACACCAGCACGCTGACGCCGAGCGGCAACACACACGGCATGCCGGTGGCGTGCCTGTGCGGCCACGGGCCGAAGGAGCTGATCGAGATCGGCGGCACGGTGCCGGCGATCAGCCCGAAGGTGGTGCGGCAGATCGGCATCCGCAGCGTCGATCCGGGCGAGAAGCGCTTCGTGCACGAGCAGGATCTGGAGGTCTTCGACATGCGCTACATCGACGAGATGGGCATGCGCCACACGATGGAGCTGGCGCTGGCCACGCTCGATGCCAACACACATCTGCACGTCAGCTTCGACGTCGATTTCTTGGACCCCGACATCGCCCCCGGCGTCGGCACCACGATCCCCGGCGGGCCGACCTACCGCGAAGCGCAGTTGTGCATGGAGATGATCGCCGACACCGGCAAGCTCGCCTCGCTCGACGTGATGGAGCTGAACCCGGCGCTCGACGTGCGCAACAAGACGGCGCTGCTGGCGGTGGATTTGATCGAGAGCTTGTTCGGCAAGAGCACGCTGATGCGCAAGTAGCGCACCGCGTCGGCGCACAGACCGGTGTTACGCGAACGCCGGATGCTTCCCCTGAAGGCGACCGACAGATAGGATGCCGCCCCGGGGAGGAGGTCCGACGGTGTCGCAGGCCGAGCGCCTATATCGCCTGAAGAGCTGGTTCGACGCCGGGCAGTGCCTGACGCGGCAACGCCTGCTCGACGAGCTGGCGATTTCCGCCGCCACCCTCAAGCGCGACCTCGCGCACCTTCGCGACCGCATGAACGCGCCGATCGTCTTCGACCGCGAGCGCGGCGGCTGGAGGCTCGACGCGACGAGTCAACTGCCGGGCACCCAGTTCGAGCTGCCCGGCCTGTGGTTCACCGGCGAAGAGATCCACGCGCTGCTGACGATGCAGCACCTGCTGGCTAACCTCGATGCAGGCGGCTTGCTGGGGCCGCAGATCGAGCCGTTGATGCGGCGACTGGGCAAGCTTTTGGGCAGCGGCGCGCCGCCGAGCGCCGAAGTGGCGCGGCGCATCAAAGTGCAGACCGTCGGCGCGCGCAAGCTGCATTTGCCGCATTTCCAGGCCATCGGCTCGGCGCTGCTGCGCCGCCATCGCATCGTCATCGAATACCACGGCCGCGGCAGCGGCCAAGCCAGCGACCGCGAGGTCTCGCCGCAGCGCCTGATCCACTACCGCGACAACTGGTACCTCGACGCCTGGTGCCACTGGCGCAGGGCGCTGCGAAGCTTCAGCGTGGACGCCGTGCGCAAGGTTCGCGTGCTCGACCAGCCGGCCATCGACATCGCCGAGGCCGAACTCGACGCCGTGCTCGGCGCCGGATACGGCATCTTCGCCGGGCGCGATGTGCAGTGGGCGACGCTGCGCTTCAGCGCCGAGCGCGCGCGCTGGGTCGCGGCTGAAACCTGGCACCCGAAGCAACGCGGACGTTTCGAGGCGCAGGGCAGTTACCTGCTGGAGTTGCCCTACGCCGACCCGCGCGAGCTGGTGATGGACATCCTGCGGCATGTGCCGGAGGTGGAGGTGTTGGGGCCGGCGAAGTTGCAGGAGGCGGTAGCAGAGAAACTGCGGCGGGCGGCGCGCAGGGTCACGCCATGAGCCTGGTGATTGGCAAAGTCTCGCTCGGCGCACGTCACTTGAAGTCGCGCAAGGGTTCAGGTGCAAGCCCTTCACTGCTGCGACAAAGGACTGACTTAATGCCCGCGCACTCTGCTCTGCCATGAACCCAGAACCACACGCAACAGAAAGCGTTCATGAATCTGTGAGCGAACACCGGCGTCGGCAGATGGCGACAGCCTTTCACCAATTGGAAGTCAGATGAAGCGCTATCCAGTCGAATTCGAGATCGCCGGCCCGGCAGCAATGTTCAGCCGCCCTGATACCGGCGCAGCGCCGATTTCCTATCCAGTTCCCACTTGGTCTGCATGCAAGGCCATGTTCGAGTCCGTCGCGCGTGGCTTCATGGCAAAGAACGTCGCATCGGCCTTCTTCTGTCCAACGTCGGTCGAGATCAGAAGGCCGGTTCGCTTCGAACGATACGTGACGAACTATCGAGGCCCACTCAGGAAGTCCAATCAAATCAAGAAGGAAGCGTCCTATCAACTTCAGACGACGATCCTCGTGGACGTTTGCTACCGGGTACGGGGCGAAACAGTGCAAATTCCCGGAGCCACTGAGGGTGGCGTGAACGGCGCGCATGCCCTGCAAGAAATGTTCGATCGCCGACTGGCGAAGGGCGCTTCCAAATACTCGCCTTGCCTTGGTTGGAAAGAGTTCTTGCCCAGCTACTTTGGCCCGTTTCGGGAGGGCACGGAATGGCAGGCGCTATTCCCGCTTCAGAGCGAAGAGACAAGGCAGTTGTCGGCGTTCCTGCTTTCGGTTTGGGATGCACCCATCAATGGCAAGTACGACCCTGTCTTCCGGGAACTGCCGATCAAGGGTGGGACGCTGTGCTTCCCACACGTCACCCTGACAAACGGAAAGCTGGTGTTCGAGGAGGGTTCCCATGCTGGCTGAATTGCTGCATCTCACCCGCAATCTCGAAGAGCAGGGCATCCCCTTGGTCTTGGTGCACAGGGACTTCGGCAATCCGGGCTTGAGCGGCAACACCAACTTGAAGGCGGTGTTGGGACCTGACGGCAGGATCACGCGTCTCGTGCGGCTCACGCCGGAGGAGCAACCTGGGCTATGGACGCTGAAGCACGGCAAGAAGAACTTCTTTCCCGCCGTTCGGCTCCCGACGAATCCGCTCAACCTTTCAATCGACGACGAGCGTTGGTCACTTCTCGAAAAGAAACCGAGCATCGAGACGCTGAAGCGCCTCGTCGACGTGCGCACACGCCCACAGGTTCAAGGAATTGACTTGGCCAGTCTCTGGCACAAGCAAGGTGCCAGGTTCCTGAAGTGGACCCAGCCGTCTCGCGAACCAATGCTCACCGAGTTGCAAGGCTTTGCGTCGGCCTTCGCAAGGTTCTCGACTTCGGCCGATGGTGTTTCCAATGAGATTTTGCGTGCAGTTGAGGAGGCGCTCACGCAAACGGCCGACCCCGAGTTCGTTCAAGCACTCGGTACTCTGCTCGTGGGTCAACGAAAGGAGTCAAGGGGTGCGCAAGCGACCATCGAATGCAAAGTGCAGTTGTGTTTCGACTTCGCCCCGCCTGGTGAGCCTGGCTTCAGCCTCTATTCACCGCGCGTCAAGCAGGTCGTTCTCGAATGCCTTGATCGCGAGAGCCACGCCGATATAGCCGCGTCGGCGTTGGGCGAGCGCGACACAGTACGCTGCGCTATCTCCGGTCAGATGCTTGCTGCCTCTGACCTACTCGACGAGCCATTTCCAGAGTGGAGCGTTGCACCGACGATCAGCAGGCCCACCGCGCCGTTCTCCAAATTTTCTGCCGCCCCGTGCAATTTCCGCTATGGCCGGGCAGACAGCCAAGCGATTCCTATCGGCGCGGACACAGCCAACCGCCTCGTCGCAGGCCTACAGACTCTGACAAACCGCTTTAAGCACAGCGCTTGGCGCCCGATTCGGAACGGCCAATTGGAAAAGCGAGGCAAGAAAAAAACAGAGGCCCAGGATGTACTGATCGCGTACCCCTCCTGCACGCTCGACGAACTCTCCGCCGTTGACCTGTTCGCTCCGAAGGACTACGGCCAAACACCTCAAGAAGAGCATTTCGCTGTCAAGAGTTTCAAAGACGCGGCCGAACCCATATGTCGGGCGTTCTCTGCCGCTGTTGATCGCGAATCGATTGACCCCTGCCTGACCATTCTGCTGATTCGCCAGGTATCCACCGGCCAGATTCAGTTGGCGTACTCCGGTACGCCCACGCTCAAGCAATTCGTCAGCGCAGTACAAGACTGGATTGCTTCCGGCAGCAACCTCCCACCCAGCTTGCGGATTCCACTGCCGTTCAAGAAATCAGCGACAGGATTCAGCTGGCTGCGTCCAGCGCTACTGTTTCCAGAACAGATCGCCCGCCTGCTGTCGCACCAGTGGATACGGAGCGGTGCCGAAAGCGCCCGTGTCGAAGCGCCGTCGGTTGGCATGGTGCTTGACTTGTTCTTGCGCAAACCCGACGTCTGGCGAGGCGTGGCCGAGCAGTTGCTAGGCATCACATTGACAAGGACCAACGCGCTGCTCGTCAATGCCGGGCACACGCTCCACAAAGACAACCGCCACACGCTGGCCCTGTGGCGCAAATTCGTCGACTCCGCGAAGTCAACCCGCGATCCTCGCGCGCCGGGCTACGCCCTCGCTCAATCCCTCAGCCTCATCGGGAGCTTGCTTTTCGCCATGAACTCAAAAGCCAATACCTACATGAATGAATCACCGTATCTCGTCGGCAAGCTGCTCGCGATGATGGATGAGCTGCACAGCGCTACTGCGAAGTGGTCAGGGCCGGTGACATTCCGAATGCCCTGATCGGCAACGGTCTGCTTGGGCGAGCCTCTGAATCACCAGCACGAGCGTTGGAAGAACTGAGCGAACGCAGTCGCATCTACATCGGGTGGGCACGAAGCGCCGCCGTTGACCCGAAGAAACCTGACGGAATCAAGATTGCAGTTCACTCGGCTCGCAAGCTGCTCCGCCTGGCCCAGCCCCTGTGCGAAACGCTGCACGCGGATGAATCGCTGGAGAAGGAATTGACTCCAGTCCAGAAGGCTCACCTGTTCCTCGGCTACCTGTCACCGGTGTTGGGCAAAGACGAAACGCCAGACACCGACGACGGCGACGCGCCACCCCCCACCATCGCCCCCTGATTTCAAACGAAGAGGTTTCGCATGACTACAGATATCCCGCGCGTCACCGGCCTGCTGGTGATCGAGGTACGCAACTCAAATCCCAACGGCGACCCCGATCGCGAGAGCGATCCACGTACGCGCGCACATGATGGCCGAGGAGTAATCAGCGACGTGTCATACAAGCGCAAGCTCAGGGAACTGGTTCTGAAAAAGAACGGACCTGTGTGGGAACAGTTGGCGACCAAGCTCTCACTCCCGGCTGACGAGTTCGGCATCCATGTTGATCAGGAAACGCGCGACCGAGAAAAGGCGACCAAGGGCGACAAGAAGAAGAGTTTGTCCGGCGGGCACTGGGATGTGCGCGTGTTCGGAAGTACGAGCCTCGAAGAAGGCGACAACTTCATCCGCACCGGTGTTGCTCAGTTCTCGATCGCAGTTTCGGCTGCCAAAGTACGCATCCAACGCGACACGAACACAGTGAAGGCCAATGTCGATGCCAGCAAGAATGCAGATCGCGGAATGGCACCGTTGGGCTTTCGCGTCGTCGAACACGGCGTCTATGCAATGCCATTTCTGATCAACCCGACCTCGGCTGAAAAGAGCGGCTGCACGCTGCTGGACATTGAACTGCTGTGCCGGTTGATTCCCTATGCCTATGCGCACAACGCGTCTCGCATACGTCCTCTGGTTGAAGTGCGCCATGCTTGGTACTTTCAGCATGAGAGTCCGCTGGGATCCTGTTCGGACTTCGCCGTGATCGACGCTCTGACGCCCACGAAGGCGAGCCCCGAAGAACCTTCTTCGTCTTGGGAAGAATACGGCTATGACGGTGCAGCACTACTGGCAACCCTGCGACAAAGGTTCGCCGGGAAGTTCAAGCATTTCGGTGACTTGACTGACCCTGCATTCCTTGACGAAGTATTCGGCAGCCACAGTGCTTGAACCGCTGGCGCACAGTGCCCGATACGGCCGCCCTGCGCAGCCGTATGAAGAACACATAAGGCATGTGACCCTTGGCGCGGTGCACCGCGCGCGGAGCATGCTGCGGCATTACGCGCCATCGCCGCGGCTGAGTCACCC
>JANMHY010000700.1:0-11156 GCA_031375525.1 Burkholderiales bacterium | reverse complement strand
TTTCTTCGACCCACTCCCACTGCGCCGCCGCGTCGGGCCGCAGGTCGTTCATGCCCTTCACCGCGACCAGCGGGGAATTACTCGCCTTCACGGCAACGATCTGTTCGGCCATGACAGCGCAGTGAACGCCGAAGCGTTGCTCGACGTAGTTCGAGACGATCTGATGGAACTCGGCGACGATGCCCTCGCCACGCAGCGTCATCGCCTTCTGGCCGTCGATGAACACCGGCGCCGCCGGCGCTTCGCCGGTGCCGGGCAGGCTGATGCCGATGTCGGCATGTTTGCTCTCGCCGGGGCCGTTGACGATGCAGCCCATGACCGCGACCTTCATGTTCTCGACACCGGGGTACTTGGCCTTCCACAGCGGCATCTGGGCGCGCAGGTAGTCGTCGATCTGCTTGGCCAGCTCCTGGAAGGTCGTGCTCGTCGTGCGGCCGCAACCAGGGCAGGCGGTCACGCTCGGGTTGAACGAGCGCAGGCCGAGTGACTGCAGCACTTCGAGCGCGATGGCCACCTCCTGCGTGCGCGCCTCGCCGGGCTGCGGCGTGAGACTGACGCGGATCGTGTCGCCGATGCCTTCTTGCAGCAGCACACCGAGTGCCGTGGCCGAAGCCACCGTGCCCTTGGTGCCCATGCCGGCTTCGGTCAGACCGAGGTGCAACGCATAGTCGCAACGCGCAGCCAACGCGCGATAGACCGAGATCAAGTCCTGCACGCCGCTGACCTTGCAGCTGATGATGAGCTGGTCCGGATTCATGCCGAGCTCGCGCGCGTAGGCGGCCGAGTCGAGCGCCGAGGTCACGAGCGCCTGCACCATCACCAGCTTGGCATCCCTGGGCTCGGCGCGTTTCGCGTTTTCGTCCATCAGCTCGACGAGCAATTCCTGGTCGAGGCTGCCCCAGTTGACGCCGATGCGCACGCACTTGTCGTGCTTGACGGCGGCCTCGATCATCATCGCGAACTGCTTGTCTTTCTTGTCGCCCTTGCCGACGTTGCCCGGGTTGATGCGGTACTTCGACAGCGCTTTTGCCATCGCCGGAAAGTCGGTCAGCAAGCGGTGGCCGTTGTAGTGGAAGTCGCCGATCAGCGGCACGTCGATCCCCATGCGATCGAGTTGCTCGCGGATGAACGGCACCTGCTCGGCCGCCTCGGGCGTGTTGACGGTGATGCGCACGAGCTCGCTGCCGGCGATCGCCAACGCCTTGACCTGGATCGCCGTGCCGATGGCATCGACGGTATCCGTGTTGGTCATCGACTGCACGCGCACCGGCGCGTCGCCGCCGACGGTGACCACGCGCTCGCCCCAGACGACGCGCGCCTGGCGCGAGCGCCGCAGCGCCGGTTGGGCCAGAACGAGCGTGCTGAAGTCGTGTTTCATCTCTAGTTCAACTGCAACCGGGCGACGTTGCCTTCGGTGTTGGCCTTCAAGTCCACCAGCTGCCCGCGAAACGTGACCTGCGTGGCGGAGGCATTGCCGATCGTCAACCGCAGCGGCACGGCGCCGTCGAGGCCGAGCGATTCGCCCTGAGCCACCTTGCGCGACAACAGCGTCTGACCGCGCGCGTCCTGCACTTCGACCCAGGTCTCGGCCATCGCTTTCAAGCCGAGCAGCGCAGAGCCGGCCGGCAGCGTGACTGCGGGCGTCGCCGTGGCCGGCGTCTCCACGGCGGCCGGCGCGCCCAGGCTCGTCGCGGTAACGGCACCCCCGGACACCGGCACCGTCGGCACCACTTCGACCACGCCGGGCGCCGTTGTGGCCGGCGGCAACACCGACACAGGGCTCGATGCTGCGGCCGACGCGCCGGGCGCCACCGGCGCCAGGCCGCGCAGGCGATCGAGGTAGCGGCCGGGCACGAACGCCAACACGCCGGCCGCGATCAACACCAGCAGCGTGCCCCAGACGACGGGCCGGCCGAGCCAGCTCCAGTCGGCCGGCTCGTCGCGCCCCGGGCGCTCGCGGAACGGCGCGTTCAGGCCATTGCTGACATGCTGCAGCTTCGGCGACGCACCGGGCACCTGCGGCAGGCGGTCGAGCACCGGCCGGGCGTCGATCTTCAAGGTGCGGCAGATCGTCTGCGCCAGCGCGCGGGTGAAGGTCAGGTCGAGCAGCTCTTCATAGCGGTCGCTCTCCAGCGCTTCCAACTTGCGCTGCGGCACCTTGATCGACGCCGCCAGCGCAGCGATGTGCAGGCCGCGCTTCTCGCGCGCGAGCTTGAGCATCGCGCCGGCGGTTGCTGCACCGTCGATCACCGTGGCGTCGCTGATCGCATCACTCATTGAATCGCCCACTGTCATACGCCTGCGCCTCCGGCGACTGCGGGAAGCGCGCGCGCAACTGGCGGCCGAAGACTTCGGTCGCGCTGCGGTTGCCGGCGCGGTTTTCGATGCGCGCGGCCAGCCATAGCGTCTGCGCGTTGGAGAGTTCGTCGCGGTCGTTGATGCGGCGTACGTAAAAGCGCGCGCGCTCGAGTTCTTTGCGGCGCAACAGCACGTCGGCCAGGTTGTAGGCCGTGGTCGGGTTGGACGGATCGACCTCGTAGGCGCGCAGCAGTTTCTGCTCGGCCGGCACCATGCGTCCGGCGCGGGCGTTGCAGATGCCCTGCGCCATCAGCGAGCGCGCCACGTCGCGGTACTGCGGCGTCGCGATGGCCTGTTCGAACAGCCGGTCGGCGTCGTCGTACTGGCCGCGCTGGCACTTGAACCAGGCGCGGTTGTGCATCGCGTCGGCGTCGCGCGGGTTGAGCGTCATCGCGCGCTCGAAGCTGTCCTCGGCCAGGCGCTCCTCGCCCATCGCGGCATAGACCAGGCCGCGCATGTTGTAGGCCGCGCCCATGTCCGGCTTGGCGGCCAGCGCGAGCTTGATCTCGTCGAGTGCGGTCGAGAACTGGCCGCGGCTGAAGTAGCCGCCGGCGAGTTCGAGTCGCACCGCGGCGCGCTTTTCGACGTCGGTCGGCTCCGTCGCGGTGCCGACATCGGCGTCGGACCGGCGCTGCGTGCCGCCGGTCTGCACGCAGGCCGCGGCCAGCAAGGCCAAGGTCAACAACGCCAGGTGCAGTCGCATGGATTCAGGCGCGCTGCGCCGGTTGCGTGGTCACGGAAATTCGACGCAGGCGCTCATGCACGCGCGTGCGGTCTTGCACTTCGCCGGCCAACTGGCCGCAGGCAGCGTCGATGTCGTCGCCACGCGTCTTGCGGATCGTCGTCACGAAGCCGGCAGCTTGCAGCGCCTTCGCAAAGGCGATCACGCGCTCGCGCGGCGAGCGCACGAGGCCCGACGCCGGGAAAGGATTGAACGGGATCAGGTTGAACTTGCACGGCAGTTGAGCGCGGCGCAGCAAATTCACCAGCGCCTGGGCCTGCGCGGGGCTGTCGTTGACGCCGTCGAGCATGCAGTACTCGAAGGTGATGAAGTCGCGCGGCGCGGTGTCGAGATAACGCTTGCAGGCCTCGAGCAACTCGCCGATCGGGTACTTGCGGTTGATCGGCACGAGCTCGTCGCGCAGCGCGTCGTCGGGTGCATGCAGCGACACCGCCAGCGCGACGGGGCAGTCGTCACGCAGGCGCTCGATCATCGGCACGACGCCCGAAGTGCTGACCGTGACGCGGCGCCGCGACAGGCCGTAGCCGTGATCGTCGAGCATGACGCGCAGCGCCGGCACCAGCGCCGCGTAATTCTGCAGCGGCTCGCCCATGCCCATCATGACGACATTGCTGATGACTCTGTCGCTGATGTTCAACTGCTTGCGCAGCGCATGTTCGGCCTGCCACAACTGCGCAATGATTTCGCCGCTGGTGAGGTTGCGCGAGAAACCTTGATGCCCCGTCGAGCAGAAGCGGCAGCCAACGGCGCAACCGGCTTGCGACGAGATGCACAGCGTGCCGCGGTCGTCTTCCGGAATGAACACGGTTTCGATCGCGTTGCCGGCACCGACGTCGAACAGCCACTTCACCGTGCCGTCGGCCGATGTGTGTTCGCTGATCACTTGCAGTGGCGTGATCGTTGCTGCAACAGCCAACTTATCGCGCAGCGACTTGGCCAGGTCGCTCATCTGCGCGAAGTCGCTCGCGCCCTTCTGGTGGATCCAGCGAAAGAGCTGCGTCGCGCGAAAGCGCTTTTCGCCCAGGCCTTCGCAAAAGGCAGCGAGTCCTTCGTGATCGAAATCGAGAAGGTTCGCCGCCGCCATTGACTTATCGCGAGTACACGTTCATGCCGGGGAAGAAGAACCCGATCTCCACCGCAGCGGTTTCCGGCGCATCCGAGCCATGCACCGAATTGGCATCGATGCTGTCGGCGAAGTCGGCGCGGATGGTGCCCTTGTCGGCCTTCTTCGGATCGGTTGCGCCCATCAGCTCGCGGTTTTTCGCGATCGCATCCGGGCCTTCGAGCACCTGGATCACCACCGGGCCCGAGATCATGAACTTGACCAGGTCATTGAAGAACGGACGCGCCTTGTGCACGGCGTAGAAGGCCTCGGCCTCGCCTTTGGACAGGTGCACCATCTTCGCGGCAACGACCTTCAGGCCGGCGCCTTCGAAGCGAGCGTAGATCTGCCCAATCACATTCTTGGCCACCGCATCGGGCTTGATGATGGACAGCGTGCGTTCAATCGCCATGGTGAAAAACTCTCCGGTAAATCAATGACTTGGCAAAGCGTTAGATTGTAGCTTCGAGGTCGCCCGTGCCGAGGCCAGCGCCGGGCCGCTCCCAAGCGTCCGGCCTCGGCCTGCCCTCGGGGGAGTGCTCGCGCAGCGAGCGAGGGGTGGTCACTCTCAGCGGCCTTGTCGGGGGCCGCCTCGACCAGCGCCTCCGCCGCCGCGGCCTCCGCCACCACCGCCACCGCCACCGCCACCACCACCACCACGCCGGCGTCCGGCGCCGCCGCCTTTCTTGCCCAACAGCGCGTCGCCGCCGATGTAGCCGACCGCCGTGCGCATCGGATCGGGCTGCGCGCCGCCGGCCTTGGCGCTACCGCCGCTGCCGCCGCGCTTCTTGCCGCGGCTGCGCGGACCGGCGCTGCCGTTGCCGACGCTGCCGGCGCCTTTGGGCGGGCCTTTGTGGAAACGCTTGTCGTAGGTCTGCTGCAGCGGGTTCGGGATCGGCGCGTCGTCGTCGAGCTCACGCTGCGGCGCGCGCGCAGCAGCCTTCAGCGCGCGCTGATCGAATGTCTGTTGCAAGGGGTTGGGGATCGGCGCGTCGTCGCCGATGTCGCGCAGCTTTCGTTCTTCACGGATCGCGCGCTGGTCGAAGGTCTGCTGCAACGGGTTCGGGATGTTGGTGAAGTCGGCCGTCTCGACCGGCGCGTCCTCATGGTGGTCAGTGAACTCGTGCTCGCGCGCCTTCAGCGCTGCGTCGCCAAACCCCTCGTGCAGGTTGTACTTGCCGCCACGGCGCTTCTTGACGATGACATGCGCCTCGTGCGAGAGCGGCTGGCTCGGCTCGCGCGGCTCTCTGGGCTCACGCGCCTCGCGCGGCTCCCTGCGCGCCTGCGGCGGACGCGGCTCGCGGGGGCTCTCGCGCGGCTTGTTGCGGCCCTCGCGTTGATCACGCTGATCTCGCTGATCGCCACCGCGCTGCTTGGTGGCGCCGCCGCGGCCTTCGCCCAAGCCCGTCATCACGCGCAGCAGCTTCACGTCGTCGGCGGGCAAGTCCACCGCCGCGCCGCGCTTCAGGCCGCGCGGCAGCACCACCGTGCCGTAGCGGATGCGGATCAGCCGGCTCACGGCCAGGCCGACGGCGTCGAACAGCCGCCGCACCTCGCGGTTGCGGCCTTCGGCGATATTGACGCGGTACCAATGGTTGACGCCTTCGCCGCCGCCGTCTTCGCAACTCAGGAAGGCGGCAGTCTGGCCTTCAATCGGCACGCCGCCCAGCAAACGCGCGCGCTGCTCATCGGTGAGCGTACCGAGCACGCGCACCGCGTACTCGCGCTCGATGCCGAAACGCGGGTGCATCAGGCGGTTGGCGAGTTCGCCGGAGGTCGTGAACAGCAGCAGGCCTTCGGTGTTGATGTCCAGGCGCCCGACCGATTGCCACTTGCCGTGCAACAGGCGCGGCAGGCGGCGGAACACGGTCGGCCGGCCTTCCGGATCATCGACGGTGACCACTTCACCGACCGGCTTGTGGTACGCCAGCACGCGCGTCGGCAGCGGCGCGATGCGCACGCGCACCGGCTTGCCGTCGATCGCCACCTGATCGCCCCAGGACACGCGCTGGCCGACATGCGCGACCTCGCCGTTCACGCTGACGCGGCCATCGACGATCATTTGCTCGAGGTCACGCCGCGAGCCGACGCCCGATTGCGCGAGCACCTTTTGCAGCTTCGGCGCTTCGGCGTCGGGGGCCAGGATGCGGCGCTCGGGCGCAGCGCCCTCTCCTTGCGGGGCCGCCGACGGCACCGGCGTATCGATCACTTCATCGGCCGGCGGCTCGAGCGTGGACGGCGCGTCGTCGCTGTCGAAGCTGCCGTCCTGCACGATCGCAAACACCTCGCCGGCGTCGGGCATCGGCGGGCGCGGCGTGTTCTCAACCGGCGACGCGGCGGCGGCGCCCTCTCTGGCCTCACGGCCTTCCTTGCCCTTGCGGCCGCGGCGGCGTTTGCGCCGCGGGCGTTGCGATGCAGCGCCCGCCTCGCCCGGTGCCGCCGGTTCGCCGTCGCTCGCTGGCGCCGGCTCGGTGGGTGCGGAGGGCGCTGCTTCAACGGCAGGCGCTGCGGCATCGGCCGGCTCGCCACCCCCAGCGACGTCGGCCGCAGCGACCTTCGCCGGCGCACGCCGGCGCCGCGGGCGCGGCGGCGAGGCGTCCTCGGTGGGCAGCGCAGCAGGCACAGCGTCGTCGGCGTCGGGGTCGTGGCTCATGAGGCAGTCGATTCGGAATCGCCGTGGATCGGCAGGAGGGGCTCGGCGTTTTCTACAACGGCATCCGCGGCATCCGCGGCATCCAAGGCCAGCGAGGCTTGTCCGTTGGCCGCCACCACCGCATCCATCAAGCCGGGCTGGCCGGCGAGTGCGTCGGCGATGCGCTGCTCGCCGTTGCCGCCGGTGGCGTCGAGCTCGGGCAACTGGTCGAGGCTGGCCAGGCCGAGGTCGTCGAGGAAGTGGCGTGTCGTCGCATACAGCGCCGGGCGGCCCGGGGCCTCGCGGTGGCCGATCGATTCGATCCAGCCGCGGTCTTCGAGCTGCTTGACGATCTGGCTGCCGACCGCTACACCGCGGATGTCTTCGATGTCGCCGCGCGTCACCGGCTGCCGGTAGGCGACGATGGCCAACGTTTCGAGCACCGCGCGCGAATACTTCGGCGGCTTCTCGGGGTTCAAGCGGTCCAAATACTCGCGCATCTCGGGCCGGCTCTGGAAGCGCCAGCCGCCGGCCAGCGGCACCAGCTCGACGCCGCGCCCTTCCCATTCGCGCACCAGCTCGCCCAACAGGTCCTTGAGCGTGTCGGTGCCGACCTGGTCATCGAACAAGGCGCGCAGCGCAGCCAACGGCAGCGGTTGGTGAGCGCAAATGAGCGCAGTCTCGAGGACGCGTTTGGCCTCTGGCGTGTTCATGCAGACAACGTGTGGATGCGCCGGAACGGCCGGCGGCTTCAAAAGTCAGTTCGGGTGACGGGCTGTGGGGCACCGGAGCGCAGGGGGGCTGCACAAGCTCTTCGAGCCGCGGCCCCGGCGGTGTGGCTGAGCCGTTGCGGCCAGGGCAGATGCCTTTATTGTAGCGGCAGCGCGGTCGTGCCCGCGACTTGCTGCCACGCGGTCTGCAAATCAGCCGGCAATGCGGCCTCGAAGCGCAAGGCCTGGCCGCTCGCCGGGTGCACGAAGCCCAGGCGCGCCGCATGCAATGCCTGGCGCGTCAGGCCCAGTGCCGGCGCGCCGCCATACAGCGCATCGGCCAGCAACGGGTGGCCGCGCGACGCCAGGTGGACGCGGATCTGGTGGGTGCGGCCGCTGTGCAGTCGGCACAGCACGGCGCTGAAATCGGCGTCGGCGGCGATGCGCGTGATGTCGGTTCTCGCTGTCTTGCCGCTGCCGACCACGGCCATGCGCACCCGCGACACCGGGTCGCGGCCGA
The DNA here is from genome assembly GCA_031375525.1 of Burkholderiales bacterium. Lineage (GTDB taxonomy): Bacteria > Pseudomonadota > Gammaproteobacteria > Burkholderiales > Burkholderiaceae_C > CADEEN01. The sequence goes on along the minus strand of JANMHY010000700.1, from coordinate 3,092 downwards.
TCGGCGCGTCGATCGAGAACGGCGTCGCCGGCAGCACGCCGTGCGCCAGCGCGAGGTACTCGCGTCGCACGTCGCGGGCGGCGATGGCACGCGTCAACGTGGTCATCGACAGGGTCGTCTTGGCCACGACCATCAGGCCCGACGTGTCCTTGTCGAGCCGGTGCACCACGCCCGCACGCGGCAGCAGGGACGCGCCGCGGTGATGCGCCAGCAAGCCGTTGAGCAGCGTGCCGCGCCAGTGGCCGGGCGCAGGATGCACCACCAGGCCGGCCGGTTTGTCGATGACGATGATGTGCTCGTCTTCGAACACCACCGCCAACGCCATCGGCTCGGGCGTGAAGGCCAGGCACTCGTCGGTGGGCTGCAATTCGATGACGACCGACTGCCCGGCTTTCAATCGCCGCGACGCCGAGCGCGCCACGACGCCATCCACTGTCACGAGGCCGCGCTCGATCAAGCTCTGCAAGTGGCTGCGCGAGAACTCGCCGGCCTGCGCGACCAGCAGCTTGTCCAGACGCTCGCCGTGGCCCGCGGCATCGACCTCGAAAGCACGCTGCTCGGCCTGCGTCTCGGGCAAATCGTCGTTGCTCGCGTCCCTATAATCGCGCTCGGTTTCCACAGAGGTCATGGGGCGCGATTGTCGGCCCTGTGCAAACGATGCTTCGACTGTTCCAACGCTTAGCCGGTGCGCTCTGCGCGGCTGTTCTCATTGCCGCTTGCGGCAGCAGCGAGAAGATCGACCCGAACTCGACCAAGGCGGTGGAGGCGCTCTACGCCGAAGGCAAGGACGAGCTCAACAGCGGCGGCTACGACCGCGCGATCAAGATCTTCGAGCGTGTCGAAGGCCGCGCCGCCGGCACGCTGCTGGCGCAACAGGCCTCGCTCGATTTGGCCTATGCGCAGCACCGCAGCGGCGACCGCGCAGCAGCTCTGGCCACGCTCGAACGCTTCATCAAGTTGAATCCGTCGAGCCCGGCACTCGACTACGCGCTGTACCTGCGCGGCATCGTCAACTTCAACGACAAGCTGGGCATCCTGTCGGTGTTGTCGCGGCAGGACCTGTCGGAGCGCGACCAGCAAGCTTCGCGCGACGCCTACCAATCGTTCCGTCAGGTCGTCGATCAGTTCCCGCAGTCGCGCTACGCCGGCGACGCCAAGCTGCGCATGGACTACATCGTCAACGCGCTGGCCGAGTACGAGCTGCATGTCTCGCGCTACTACTTCCGCCGCGGCGCTTATGTGGCTTCGGTGAACCGCGCGCAGCAGGTGCTGCTCGAGTTTCCGCAGGCGCCGGCCACCGAAGAAGCGCTGTACCTGATGGTGACCAGCTATCAGCAGCTCGGCCTCGACGGCCTGGCCAAGGACTCGCAGCGCGTGCTGGAGAAGAACTTTCCGCAGAGCCGGTTTCTCGGCGGCGGCTCGGCGCAATCTCAGAAAGCCTGGTGGCAGTTCTGGTAGCTCAATGAGCTGAAGCCAGTTCGCTCAACCACAACAGGGCCTCGCCTTCAGACTCCAACCGAGTCATCGGCGGCAACGCTGCAATCAACCGCCGCCCATACGGCATGCTGGCCACGCGCGGGTCGCAGATGACGAGCAGCCCGCGATCGGTCTCGCTGCGCACCAGCCGCCCGGCGCCCTGCTTCAACGACACCGCTGCGTCAGCGACAAAACAGTCGTTGAACGGATTGCGGCCCTCGGCTTCGAGCGCCTTGACGCGGGCCTCGATCAGCGGGTCGTTCGGCGGCGGGAACGGCAGCTTGTCGATCAGCACGCATTGCAGCGCGTCGCCGGGCACGTCGATGCCTTCCCAGAAGGTTTGCGAGCCGACGAGCACGGCGGCCGGCGCGGCGAGAAAACGCTGCAGCAGCGCGCGCTTCGGGCCGCTGCCTTGCACCAGCACTTCGACCTGCGACGCGCCCGCCGCCTCGAGCCCGGCGCGCAAGGTCTCGGCCACCAGCGGCAGCGCGCGCAGCGTCGTCGTAAGCACGAAGGTGCGGCCGTTCAGCGCCGCGGCGCAGCGCGCGGCCAGTTCGGCAACGGCCGTGGCGTGGCCGGCTTCGTTCGGTTTCGGAAAGCGCGGCGGCACGTACAGCCTGGCGTTGTTCGCATAGTCGAACGGGCTGCCGACGCGCAGCGTGCGCGCGTCTTCGAGCGCCGCCGAGCGCGTGAACCACGACAGCGCCTCGTCGTCGCCGAGCGTGGCCGAGGTGAAGATCCAGGTCTTCGGCGCCTTCGCGCGCTGCGCAGTGATGACATCGCGGATGTCGAGCGGGGACTCGACGAGGCGCACGCCATGCGCCGACACGTCGATCCAACGCACGCGGTCGGCGGCGCTGTCGGCTGCAAACGTCTGCGCTGCCGCCGCCAGCGCTGCGGCGCGCTCGGCCAGTCGCCCGAGGTCCGGGCCGATGTCGATGACCCCTTGCAGCGCCGCTTCGGCGGCCGTTGCGGTCTCGGCCAGCGCGGCCAGCGCCTGCACGAACACGGGTTGGCTGGCGCGCTCGCTCCAGCGCAACTTGAGCAAGGCGCGCACCTCGCGCAGCGCACCGGCCGCAGCCAGGCGCAGCTCGCGCGCATCGCGCTCGACGGCGCCGGCCAGCGCCGACCAGTCGGCCAGGCCGCGCGCTTGCGCGAGACCGACGGCGCTGAGGTCACGCGCAAAGTCGATCAACTGCGAACTGCCGAGCGACAGGCCGAGGAACTGCACGCCGGCGTCGGCGAGCTGATGCGCTTCGTCGAACACCACCGCTTCGACGCTCGGCAGCAGCTCGGCCATGCCGGTATCGCGCACCGCCAGGTCGGCGAAGAAGAGGTGGTGGTTGATGACAACGAGATCGGCCGCCATCGCTTCGCGCCGCGCCTTGACGACGTGGCAGGCAGCGAACTGCGGGCAGTCGCTGCCCAGGCAGTTCTCGCGCGTCGACGTCACCAGCGGGATCACCGGCGAGCGCTCGTCCAAGCCGTCGATCTCGGCCAGGTCGCCGCTCGCAGTCGTTGGCGCCCAGGCTTCGATGCGCGACAGCGCGCGCAGCGCAAAGCGGTCGGGCCACTCGACACCTTGCCGCGCTTGCTGCAGCCGGTGCAGGCAGAGG
>JANMHY010000697.1:0-4139 GCA_031375525.1 Burkholderiales bacterium | reverse complement strand
CCCGCGTTCGGCCGGCTCGAACGCCAGGCCCTCGTAAGCGTGACGGCCGAGGCGCCGCCACAGGCGCAACGCGGGCTGCGAGCAGGGCAGCAGACCGTCGGGCAGGGCGGCCAGCGTCTGGCCCCAGCGCGTATGCAGGTGCATCAGAACAAATGCCTCGGCCACCGTGCGCCCCACGGTAAGCGTGCCGTGATTCTCGAGGATCAGTCCGTCGAGCTCACCGAGCGCAGCCACCAGGCGCGCGCGCTCCGCTTCGTCGAAAGCCAGACCCTCGTAGGCATGGCGGCCGAGCCGCCGCCACAGGCGCAGCGCGGGTTGCGAGCACGGCAGCAGACCTTCGGCCATCGCTGCCAGCGTCTGGCCCCAGCGCGTGTGCAGGTGCATCACGCACATCGCATCGGGCCGCGCCGCGTGCACCGCGCCGTGGATCGCGAAGCCGCTCGGGTTGACCGGTGCGCCGGAGCCGTCGATGACGCGGCCCTGCATATCCACCTTCACCAGGTTGTCGGGCCGCACCTCGGCAAAGCGCAGGCCGAAGCGGTTGATCAGGTACGCACCCTCCTCGCCCGGCACCGACGCGCTGATGTGGGTCCAGACGATATCGTCCCAGCCGCGGCGCGCGGCCAGGCGGTAAGCGGCGGCGAGGTCGGCGCGCACCGCCTGTTCGGTGTGCGGCTCGCGGACGCCGGCCGAGCTCACGACACGGCCTGAACGAGTTGGGCTGCCAGTCGGTTGTGGCGCTCGATCAGCAGCGGCAAGTCGAGCGTCGCGAGGCGCCCGTCCCGCACGACGACGCGGCCGTTGACGATGCTGTGCCGCACGCGCGGCACATGGCAGAAGAAGAGTGCGGCCAGCGGATCGTGGTGCGCACCCGCGAGGCCGATCTCGTCGAGCGGCACGGTCACGATGTCGGCGCTCATGCCTGGCGCCAGCGCGCCGATGTCGTCGCGGCCGAGCACCCGGGCGCCGCCGAGCGTCGCGATCTCCAGCACCTCGCGCGCCGTCATCGCCGACGGGCCTTTGACCGGGCCGTAGGCCACGCGTTGCAGCAACAGAGCCAGGCGCGCTTCGCCGAGCATGTGGCCGCTGTCATTGGAGGCCGAACCGTCCACCGCGATCGACACCGGCACGCCGGCGTCGCGCATCGCGCGGATCGGCGCAATGCCCGAGGCCAAGCGCATGTTCGAACCCGGGCAATGGGCCACGCCGGTGCCGCTGCGCGCGAACAACGCGATGCCTTCGGCATCGAGCTTGACGCAATGCGCGCACCAGACATCGCGGCCGAGCCAGCCGAGTTGCTCGGCGTACTGCGCCGGCGTGCAGTTGAACTTCTCGCGCGTGTAGGCGATGTCGTTGTCGTTCTCGGCCAGATGGGTGTGCAGCGACACGCCGTGCTCGCGCGCCAGCAGCGCGCTGTCGCGCATCAACTCGCGGCTGACCGAGAACGGCGAGCACGGTGCGACGACGACGCGCCGCATCGCGTGGCGCGCCGGGTCGTGCCAGCGCTCGATCAGGCGCTGCGTGTCGGCCAGGATCGCGGGCTCGGCCTCGACCACCCGATCCGGCGGCAGCCCGCCTTGCGATTGGCCGACGCTCATCGAGCCGCGCGCGCCGTGAAAGCGCATGCCGATCTCGGCCGCGGCGTCGAAGCAGTCGTCCAGGCGCACGCCGTTGGGAAAGATGTAGAGGTGGTCGCTGGACGTGGTGCAACCCGACAGCAGCAGCTCGGCCATCGCCGTCTGCGTCGACAGGAATGCCATCTCGGGGGTCAGCCCGGCCCAGATCGGGTACAGCGTGCGCAGCCAGTCGAACAGCTCGCAGTCCTGCGCCGGGCCGACGACGCGCGTCAGCGTCTGGTACATGTGGTGGTGCGTGTTGACCAGGCCCGGGATCACGACCTGGTCGCGCGCATCGATCACCTCGTCGGCCGTGGCCGGCAGCTCGTGGCTCGCGCCCACCGCCTCGATGACGCGGTCGCGCACGAGCACGGCGCCGCCTGCGATCTCGCGCCGCTGCGCGTCCATCGTGACGACGAGCCGCGCGTTGCGGATCAGCAGCGTGGCCATCGCTCAGGTTCTCAGTGGCCACCGTCGGCCTGCATCGCCGCGGTCTTCGCTTCTTCGACGCTGCCCGTGGCGCCGTTGAAGAACATGTTGAGCACCACGGCGGTGATCGTCGTCAGCATGATGCCCGACTCGAGCAGCGGGTGCAGCCCATGCGCCATGTGCTGCGTCCACGCCGGGGCGACGAGCGGGATCATGCCGGCGCTGATCGACACCGCGACGATGTACAGGTTGTTCTTGTTGGTCTTGTAGTCCACGCCCGACAGGATGCGGATGCCGGTGGCCGCGACCATGCCGAACATCACCAGGCCCGCGCCGCCGAGCACGAACTGCGGCAGCGATTCCACCAGCGCCGCCATCTTCGGGATCAGGCCGAGGGCAATCAGGATCAGGCCGCCGGCCACGCAGACGTAGCGGCTGCGCACGCCGGTCACGCCGACGAGGCCGACGTTCTGCGAAAAGCTGGTGTAGGGGAAGGTGTTGAAGATGCCGCCGATCAGCGTGCCCAGGCCGTCGGTGCGCAGGCCGGCGGTGAGGCTTTGCTGCGTCAGCTTGCGTCCGGTGAGATCCGACAGCGCGAGGAACATGCCGGTCGATTCGATGAAGGTGACGATCATCACCAGCACCATCGTCGCGATCAGCACCGGATCGAAGGTCGGCGCGCCGAAGGAGAACGGCAGCACGACGTCGAACCAGTTCGCGCTCGCCACCTTGCCGAAGCTCATCTTGCCGAGCACCGCGGCGACGATGCCGCCCAGGATGATGCCCAGCAGCACCGAAATGTTGGCAATGAAGCCGCGGCCGAACTTGGCGATGCACATGATGGCTGCGAGCACGAACAGCGCAATGGCCAGGTTGTCGAGCGCGGCGTAGTTCGGGTTGGCCATCATCTTGTCGGGGTTGGCGGCGTCGGGCACCTTGGCCAGGAAGGCCGGTCCGCCCATCGCCCAGCCGATGCCCACGCGCATCAGGCTGATGCCGATCACCGCGATGATGGTGCCGGTGACCACCGGCGGAAAGAAGCGCAGCATGCGGCTCGCAAGCGGCGCAATGAAGATGCCGATGACACCGGCGGCGATGATGGCGCCGAAGATCGCGCGGGCGCCGTCGGTACCGGGCATCTTCTCGGCCATGGCCACCATCGGCCCGACGGCAGCGAAGGTCACGCCCATCATCACCGGCAACTTGATGCCGAACCACTGCGTCACGCCCAGCGACTGGATCAGGGTGACGATGCCGCAGCAGAACAGGTCCGCCGAAATCAACAGCGCGACCTGCTCGGGCGAGAGCTTGAGCGCGCGGCCGACGATCAGCGGCACCGCGATCGCGCCGGCGTACATGACCAGCACATGCTGGAATCCCAGCGCAGCCAGACGCGGGGCCGGCAGTTTTTCGTCCACCGGGTGGACGGCGTTTTGACTCATGACTTTCTCCTCGGGGTTGGACTGCTCAGTTGACCGGCGCGCCGGCATCGAACCAGCGCTTGATCAGCGCGCGTTCGTCGTCGGTGATCTGCGTCGCGTTGTTCAGCGGCATCAGCTTCAACACCGAGACCTGCTGATAGACCGTCTGCGCGTGCTGCTTGATCAGCGCCGGCGTGTGCAGCGCGACGTTCTTCTGCTGCACCTGCTCGTTGTGGCAGAGCGCGCATTTCTGGTCGATCACCGCCTTGACTTGGGCGAACGACGCCGGCTGGCTGGCCGCCGCCTTGGCCTGGGCGCTTTGCGGCGGCGGCGCGAGCCAGAACACCATTGCGCCGAGCACCAGCGTGCCGGCCACCGCGTGCTCCCAGGGCACGCGCCGGCCCTGCACATGCGCCTTGTGGCGGGCGACGAAGCTGTGCCGGATCAACGCGCCGGCGAGCATCAGCAGCACCAGCACGAGCCAGTTGTTCTTGCCGCTGTAGAGCCAGCCGTAGTGGTTCGACAGCATCGCCACGATCACCGGCAGCGTGAAGTAGGTGTTGTGCACGCTGCGCTGCTTGCCGCGCTGGCCGTGCACCGGGTCCACCGGCTGGCCGGCACGCAGTTGCGCCACCACCGTGCGCTGGCCGGGGATGATCCAGAAGAAGACGTT
>JANMHY010000688.1:0-5077 GCA_031375525.1 Burkholderiales bacterium | reverse complement strand
TGGCCAGCGCGTACTGCAAGAGGCGCGACAGCGCGGGGAGCGTGAGGCGCGCACTCGGCGCCGAACCGCGACGGTAGAGGTCGTCGTAGCGCGGGGAGAGCGGCGCTTCGTTCGCACCGAGCCGCGGCAGCTGAATCAGTGGCGCACCGGCGTAGCGGCGAAACGGGTTCGGCTGGTTCGCCCATTCGAGAGCGCCGGGCCCGCTCGCATAGCGGTTGAAGCGATGCTTGGTCCGCTCGTGATAGCGCATCACCGTTTCGATCTTGTCGGTGTCGTGCATGACGGCTGCAGCCGTGCCGACGCCACCGGGCGTCAGTCGCGCTGCCCCGAGATGTAGTGTTCGAGTTGCTCGATGGTGAACTGCTGCTCGGAGATGGTGGCCTTGACCAGGTCACCGATGGAGATCAGGCCGATCAGCTGGCCGCCGTCCATCACCGGCAGGTGGCGCAGCCGGTTCTCGGTCATCAGCGCCATGCACTCGTCGCTGGTGTGGTGCAGGTGCACATACATCACCGGGCTCGACATGATGTCGCGCAGCAGCGTGTCCTTCGACGAGCGCTCCATGAGCACGAGCTTGCGCGTGACGTCGCGCTCCGAGACGATGCCGACCACCTGGCCGCGCTCCACCACCAGCAGCGCGCCGATATTCTTGTCGGCCATCAAGCGCACGGCCTCGTGCGCCGAGGCGGTCGGCTCCATGGTGTAGACAGCCCGGTCGGGTTTGGATCCGAGAATCTGCGCAACGGTGTTCATGAATCGCCTCTCGAAGGATCGTTGGGTGGAGCAAGGCCGGCGGCTTTGCTACCAGAGCGGTTTGCTCATGCGCTCGGTGAAGGAAGAAAACATCACGTTGAAGCTGATGCTGGCTCTTTCCTCATCGCTCGTGTTGGCATCGACCGAATGCTCCAGGTAGGACGGGAACATCAGCAGCGTGCCCTCGCGCACCTCGAGCACCACCTGATCGGTGTTCTCGGCAGTGAGCTCGATCACCGGCGGCCTGATCACACCGCTCTGCCGTCGCGGGTCGTGAAAGTTGATGGTGTCGGCGCCCGGGCGCGTGCAGACATAGTAGACACCGCTGAGAAAGTTGTTGGGGTGGCTGTGCAGCTTGTGTGCCGCCCCGTGGGCCAGCACGGTGGCCCAGCAGCCGGTGATCTCGACCTCTTGTTCGCCGATGCGCAGGAATCGCAGGATGGTCGAGACGCCCTCGTTGATGCGTGCGACGAGCGCTCGCAAGTCCGCGCGCTGGTGCAGCGTTTGCTCCGACTGCCAGCCATGGCCGGGTGCGAGCGCGGGAAGCCGAACCCGCATCTCGGCCAGCGCGGCCAGGACACTCTGCTGCAGCGTGTCGCGCAGGCCGGCTTCGATCTGGACCTTCCAGACAAAGGGGGGAAACATCGGAATGACATCCGAGGCTTCTATCCATCGGCGGCTGTTCTGCACACCATGGCTCGATGCGAACGCAGCCCCGCCCGCAATGCCGGCGGCAGTGCGTCCCTGGGTAAAGCATAGATGATCCTGCGGATTCGGCACGCTTGCCGACGGGCCGGTGTTCACCCGGCCGCTCTACGTTCAGCATCCGTTCATGGCTGGTATCCACCGGGACTCGGCACCAGCACATCGCAGGCGCGCCCCAGCCGCCGATGGCCAATTTCCTCGGGTTGGACTCGGTACAGATATGGCGTTGTCCTCGTTAGTCGAATGACGCTATGGCAGTCGGTCGTAAAGGAGCGGTACTGGCCGGATCCTCTCCGCGATTGGCGCAAGCTGAGTGTCGGCTGACCGCCGCATTGCCGACACCAGGGCCGGCGGTCCGAACGCTCCTGATGGGTCGAAACGGAACGCCCGCCGCGGTCCGCTTTGGCCCAGCGATCCCATCGTCAAGTCGGCGGCCTGAAACGCTTCGGAATCGGCGTGATACCCACATGGCCTTCGCGACCGTTCGGCGCGAGCCTGCACCGCGAGTTCATAGGCACCGTCGTAGCCGTAGCGATCGAATCGAGAAGGATCGAGAGCGCCACGGTTTGGCGCCGGCGGGGGACTGCGCCTGCCAGTGCACGTCCAACTAAAGCTGCCCGAAAGCTGTTCTAGGCGTGGAGCCCGAGCGCTTCATGAAAATGCCCGTCACGACCGCTCGGATCGCATCTGTGATGTAGCAATCACGCGCGGGCGTCGTAGCAAATCCATAGCACTGACTCCGAGCAACGTGGCGCAAAAAGGCTCCATATCCTCCCGCGTCGTCGCATGATCATCACGCGCAACCCTTTGACTACCATGCACAAACCGCGTCGCTGTGGTCAAGAAAGTCACCAGGTTTGTCCCACATCCGTCTGGACAGACAAAGAGAACATTAGTGCAATCGAATCAACCACTTAGCTCCTGGCGTTTGTGTACGGCCCCGATGATGGACTGGACCGACCGCCACTGCCGCTACTTTCACCGCCAGATCACGCAGCGCACGCGCCTATACACCGAGATGGTGACCACCGGCGCGCTGCTGCATGGCGATGTGCCGCGGCATCTGAATTTCAACGCCGAAGAGCATCCGGTTGCACTGCAGCTCGGCGGCAGCGAGCCCGCGGACCTGGCGCTGTGCGCGAAGCTCGCGCAGCAGTGGGGCTACGACGAAGTCAACCTGAATTGCGGCTGCCCGAGCGAGCGCGTGCAGCGCGGTTCGTTCGGCGCCTGCCTGATGGCCGAGCCGATGCTGGTGCGCGACGGCGTCAAGGCGATGCGTGATGCGGTGGACCTGCCGGTGACGGTCAAGCACCGCATCGGCATCGACCGCGGCGAGGACTACGCCTTCGTGCGCGACTTCGTCGGCACCGTCAGCGAAGCCGGCTGCAGCGTCTTCATCGTCCATGCGCGCAATGCGTGGCTGAAGGGCCTGTCGCCGAAGGAGAACCGCGAAGTGCCGCCACTGCGCTACAGCTTCGTCGCGCAACTCAAGCGAGACTTCCCGGCGCTGACGTTCGTCGTCAACGGCGGCCTCACCACGCAGGCGCAGATCGACACGCAACTCGGTGCGGTCGATGGCGTGATGGTCGGCCGCGAGGCTTACCACCATCCGTGGTCGATGGCCTCGTGGGACGCGGCCTGGCTCGGTGCTTCGCCAACGCCATCGCTGACGCGCGAAGCCGTGGAGGCGGCGATGGTGGCCTACATGGCGCGCGAGGCCGCAGCGCATGGCACGCCGTGGTCCAATGTCGCGCGTCACATGATGGGCTTGTACAACGGCGTGCCCGGGGCACGGCGCTGGCGTCAGGTGTGGAGCGATCACCGCTTGAAGGCGCTGGCGCCGCACGCCGTGCAAGCCCGCGCCACGCAGGCCCGGCATGCGGCGCTGCGCGAAAGCGAAACAGCATGACGACACGAAGCAGCACCCGACGCCATTGGCTGGCCACCCTGGCAGCCGCCGCATCGGCGCTCGGCGCAGCGCCGGCCTCGGCACAACGCGGGCCGCGCGACGTCATCAAGGCGCACCCGCGCATGGGCATCAACCTCGGTGGCCTGAACTACTGGAACACCGAGCTGCCGTTCGTCGATCTGATGCGCATGTCGGGCGAGTGGAGCTTTTGGCGCCGCGACACGCCGGGCGTGCAGGTCAAAGACGTGACGCCGGTCGTCGATGCGCGCGGCTGGCTGCGCGCCTTGCCCGAGGGCCTGGTGGCGATGGTGCCGCTGGCCGCGCGCTCGCACCTGCCGGATTCGAAACGCGCGCCGTGGGTGGCGCGCTACGACGGCCGCGGCGAGATCGAACTCGAGGGTGCGTTGCGTGCCGTGCGCAGTGCGCCGGGCCGCATCGAGTGCGAGTTCATGGCCCAGAGTCCGCTGCCCGATCCGTCGCTGTGGCTGCGCATCACGCGCATCGACGCCGCAGACCCGCTGCGCAACATCCGCGTCTTCAAACCCGGCACCGAGAACCAGCCGGCCAGCAATGTCTGGGACGCCGGCTTCATTGCGCGCTGGAGCGGCTGGGGCGCCTTGCGGGCGATGGACATTCTGGCCATCAACAACTCGAAGCTGGCGCGCTGGAGCGACCGGCCGCTGCCCGAAGACCGCACGTTCGCACCGCAAGGCATCGCCCTAGAGCTGTTGATCGACCTGGCCAACCGCTGCGGCGCCGGGCCGTGGCTGTGCATGCCGCACCGCGCGGATGACGACTTCCTGCGTCGCGCCGCGTCACTGGTCAGCGAGCGGCTCGACGAGCGCCTGCCGCTTTGGGTGGAACATTCGAACGAGGTCTGGAACCCGGACTTCGAGCAGTCTGCCTACGCGTCGCAGCAAGGCATGGCGCACGGTCTGGTGCCGGACGCCAACACCGCGCTCTGGCGCTGGCATGCCAAGCGCTCGCGCGAGCTCTTTGCCATCTGGTCGCAACCGTTCGCCGGCACGAAGCGGCTGAAGCGTGTGCTCGGCACGCAGAGCGGCAACAGCTGGGGCACACAGCAGTTGCTGCGCGACCCGGTGATCGAGACCACCGACATGCTGGGCGTGGCTGCCTACCTGCCGCTGACACCCGGTGTCAACACGACACCGACCGCGGCCGAAGTGGCGCGCTGGCCGCTCGAGCGCGTCTTCGAGCATTTCGACAAGCAGTTGGAGCAACTCGAGCAATGGCAAGCCGAGCAGCGCCGTTGGTGCGCGCGCTACGGCCTGCTGCTGGCTGCGTACGAGGGTGGGCAGCACGCGGTGGCCATCGGCGAGGCAACGCGCGATACGGCGCTCGAACGGCTGTTCATGCAGGCCAACCGCGACGAGCGCATGGGCGTCATGTACCGCCGCCTGTTCGACCGCTGGGAAGACGCTGACGGTGATCTGTTCTGCCACTTCTCTGCCGTCTCGGCGCCGAGCCGCTGGGGCCACTGGGGGCTGCTCGAACACCACGACGACGATCCGGCGACGCGGCCGAAGTACCGGGTGACGGTGGACAGGATGCGGCGCTGGCGCAGCGCGTGAACGCGCTGCGCATCGAGTCGCCGCAGTTCGGGCCGTACACGGTCAAACGTGCTTCCAGCGCATCCACGTCGCCGAGTTGAAAAAGCTCGCAACCACCGATCCCGGCGTGACGAGTTCG
>JANMHY010000676.1:0-2560 GCA_031375525.1 Burkholderiales bacterium | reverse complement strand
GGCCTACCTGGCGCCGAGCCCCGAGCTGCGCCTGCACCAGGCCGACGTGATCGTCTCGCAGACCTGCACCACGATCTCGTTCAATCCGGAAGCGATGGCGCAACTCTCGGCGGGCACCCGGCACCGCTTCGACGACGCCTTCATCAAGGTGCTGGTGCGGCGCCTGCATGCCGCTCACGAAGCGCTGGAGCATCCGCGGCGCATCCTCTAGCGGCGCTGCGGGTGTGCGCGGGTCAACTGGCGCACGCCCTGGCCCGTTGAAAGGCCCCGCCGGCGCTTGCCTGAGGGAGCACGCTCTGCTCCAATCCGCGCCGGCACTCACGCCCTTAGGAGAACCACGATGAAACACCTGATCGCCGCACTGGCCCTGTCCTTTGCCGCCGGTGGCGCGTTCGCCGCCAGTCATGCCGCGGCCGCGCCAATGAAGGCCAAAACGCCGCAACAGGAAAAGATGGCAATGTGCAACAAGGACGCCGAAGGCAAAAAGGGCGACGAGCGCAAGACCTTCATGAAGGGCTGCCTCGGCGCCAAGCCTGCCGCGGCCGGCAACCAGCGCGAGAAGATGAAGATGTGCAACAAGGACGCCACCGGCAAGGCTGGCGACGAGCGCAAGATGTTCATGAAGGATTGCTTGAGCAAGAAAGCCTGAGCATCAAAGCCCGAGGACAAGGCCGGCATCGCCGGCCTTTTTTTCTGGCATCACGCCGCCGCTCTCCAGTACTTCAGGTCGCCCCAAGCCTGCTTGAGGAAATCGACCCACAGCCGCACGCGCAGCGGCAGGTGCTTGGCATGCGCGAACACGGCGTAGATGCCGTTGGGCGGCGCGGCGAATTCGTCGAGCACGCTGACCAGGCGGCCGGCGGCGATGTCGGACGCGACTTCCCAGGTGCTGCGCCAGGCGATGCCCAGGCCGAGCAGGCACCACTCGTGCAGCACCTGGCCGTCGCTGCAATCGAGGCGGCCGCTCGGCCGCAGGTGCGTCACCGCGCCGTCGACGACGAAGGCCCAGCCGCGGGTCTGGCTGGCGTCGGAGGACAGCGTCAGGCATTCGTGGCGGTGCAGATCGGCCGGCGTGGCCGGCGTGCCGGCACGCTTCAGGTAAGCCGGCGTGGCCACGCATTGGCGGCGGTTGTCGGCCAGGCGCACGCCGACCAGGCTCGAATCGGGCAAGTCGCCGACGCGCACCGCACAGTCGAAGTTCTCGCTGACGATGTCGATCACACGGTCCGACAGGTTCAGCGACAGGTGCACGTCCGGGTGCAGCGCGATGAACTTGGGCACCATCGGGGCCACGTGGCGACGCCCGAAACCAGCCGGTGCGGTCACGCGCTAGTAACCACTGGCTTTCGCGCCACCGGCGCTGACGCTGGCTTCGGCGCCAGCCAAATCGGCCAGCACGCGCTGGCAGTCGTCGAGGAAGGCGCTGCCTTCGTGGGTCAGCGTGATGCGCCGCGTGGTCCGCGTCATCAGCTTGACGCCCAGGCGTTGTTCGAGCGCGTCGATGCGCCGGCCGATCACCGCCGGCGCCACGCCTTCGGCCTTGGCCGCGGACGTCAGACTGCCTTTGGCGGCCACGCCGACGAAGGATTCGATCTGCTTCAGCTTGTCCATCGGTTTTGATTTTGCATTGCACGGCAGCAATGCCCGCTGTTTGCAGCGCTTAATCACCGCCCACGTTCCGAATAAAGTTAAGCGCAATGACCGACGCTCTTGCAGTCCTGCCACAGCCCAAGGCCGTCCTGTTCGACGCCTACGGCACGCTGTTCGACGTGCACAGCCTGATCGACATGGCCGAGCAGCTGTTCCCGGGGCGCGGCCACAAACTGGTGCTGCTGTGGCGCGACAAGCAGATCGAGTACTCGCGGCTGCTGACGATGAGCAACCGCTACGCCTCGTTCTGGGATCTCACCTGCAATGCGCTGCGCTACGCGGTGCTGCGCTTCGAGCTGCCGGTTGACCCGGCCAGCGAGGCCAAGCTGCTGGCGCAATACCGCATGTTGAAGCCCTTTCCCGAGAACCAGGCGGTGCTGGCGCAATTGAAGAAGCGCGGCATCAAGGCCGGCATCCTGTCCAACGGCGACCCGCCGATGCTCGACGCCGCGGTGCAGAGCGCCGGCTTCAGCAACCTGTTGAACCCGATCCTGTCGGTCGATACGGTGCGGCGCTTCAAGACCGACCCCGCGGCGTATGCGCTCGGCCCGAAGGCGCTGGGCCTGCCGGCCAAGGACATCCTGTTCGTGTCGAGCAACTGCTGGGACGCGCTGGGCGCCACCTGGTACGGCTACACGACGCTGTGGATCAACCGCGACGGCGTGCCGCTGGACCAGCTCGGCGTCGAGCCGACACGCAGCGGCGCCAGCCTGCGCGAAGTCCTTTCCTTTTTCATCTCCGACCCCGAAAGACCATGACCGAACGCATCGCCGTCGGCCGCCTGCAGGTGGCCTCCGTCCTCCATCGCTTCATCGAAGACGAGGTGCTGCCCGGCAGCGGCCTCGACCGCGACGCCTTCTGGCGCGGCTTCGACGCGCTGGCCCACGACCTCGCGCCGAAGAACGCGGCG
>JANMHY010000444.1:0-1617 GCA_031375525.1 Burkholderiales bacterium | reverse complement strand
GAAGAGCTGATCGCCAACCGGCACAAGATCAAGCACGACATGGACGACTGGAGTTGAAGCAGCGGCTCGCGCTGTTCGACCTCGATCACACGCTGATCCCGTTCGACAGCGGCATGGCGTGGACGCGCTTCCTCGTTCGCGAGGGGGTGTTGGATGACGAGGCCGAAGCGCGTTATCTCGGCTTCTGCCATCAGTACGTTGCCGGCACGCTGGATATCTACGCGATGGTGCGTGCGAACCTGCTGCCGCTGGCGGCGTTCGAGCCGGAACAGCTTGCGCAATGGCGCGTGCGTTTCGAGCGCGAGATCGCTGCGCGACTGCCCGACGACGCGATGCGCGCACGGGTCGCACACCACCTCGACAGCGGCGACCTGTGCGCTGTTGTCACCGCAACCGAGCGCCTCGTCGCCGAACCGTTCGCGCGTGCCTTCGGCATCGATCATCTTGTCGCGACCGAAGGCGTGATGGTCAATGGCCGTCCGACCGGCGAGATCAATGGCCTGCCGTGTTTCCGTGGACACAAGCTGACGCGCGTGCAGCAGTGGCTGGCCGGGCTGAGCGCGGCGCCCGACACCATCGCGGCCTTCGACGAATCGTTCTTCTACTCCGACTCGATCAACGACCTGCCGCTGCTCGAAGCCGTAACGCACGCGGTGGCCGTGCGGCCGGACGAGCGCTTGCGAGCGCATGCCGAAAAAGCAGGTTGGCAACTGCTCTAACCTACTTGCCAAATTACACCTTGTAGGTTAATGTCCACTGCGTGGAGAAAGGGACACCTCACTGCAAGCTGGCAGTCGTTAAGGGACTGATCGAATCAGGTCAAGTTCGAACCACGAAGACCGCTCGCGAGGGCGCCACTGCGTTGGGATTCGACTTCGACGGCATGCTCGATGTGATTCGGTCGCTCACCACCGCCGATTTCTACAAGAGCATGACGACGCACGGCGACCATCGCGTCTGGCAAGACGTGTACGCCCTACAACGCCGGCTGGCGAGGTGTACCTGAAGTTGACGGTCGTCAATGACGTGCTCGTCGTTTCGTTCAAGGAGCTGTGACCATCATGAAGTGCCCGAACTGCGGAGCGAAAAAGCTGGTGCGCGATACGCGCGATGTGCCCTACACCTACAGGGGTGAATCCACCATCCTGCCGCAGGTGACCGGCGAGTTTTGCGCGGCCTGCGACGAGTCCGTTCTCGATGCGGCCGAGTCGCGGCGCACGATGAACCTGATGCTGGCCTTCAACAAGCAGGTCAACGCGTCGATCGTGGACCCCGATTTCATCGCCAGCGTGCGCAAGAAGCTCGACCTCGATCAGCGCGAGGCCGGCGAGATTTTCGGCGGCGGCGTCAACGCGTTCTCCCGCTACGAGAACGGCAAGACCAAGCCACCGCTTGCGCTCGTCAAGTTGCTAAAGGTGCTGGATCGGCATCCTGATCTGTTGGATGAAATTCGGGTGGCTTAAGGAGATGAACGTGGGGTGAGGGGTTCAAAATTGAGAATTGACGCCGATGCCCGTGGGCTCAACCTTTCGTGCCCTTCACAGGTCGATGAATCACTGGCGTTGGTGTGGGAGTCCACATAGGAGAGGCGTCACCTTGCTTGTAGGCGAACTCCAG
>JANMHY010000442.1:0-6627 GCA_031375525.1 Burkholderiales bacterium | reverse complement strand
CCACCGTCAGGTCGCCGGGCGCGCGGAGACTCCCGTCCGGCAGCAACGTGGCGCCCGAACTTCCTTGGGAGGCCATCATGGCCAAAACAAAAGCGCAGAGCGCTGCGAACTTCATGGTCAAACCTCCTGAATCGTGTTCTGTACGTTTGTACGCGATCCGCCGCGCACGCACGCTCCCCTGTTCAGGGGCATTCACATGCAACACCCAGCGGCGCGATGCACCCCCTCGGAGCTAGGATCCATCAACTAGCCAATGACTGCTGACGGTGATCGGCGACATCGGCCGCACGACGGCGACGTCGCAGTTCAGTCTGATGCCGGCGTTCGTCGACGCCAGTCAAGTGTCAGCAACGTCGCCGTTGCCGTTGCCGTTGCCGTTGCAGTTGCAGTTGCAGTTGCCGACATCCAGTCTTGTGGCCCCCAAGTTCACTCAGGCCAGATTGCAGCCACCTCGCAGCGCGCCCTTCCACGCGTCGCAGCGCGCGCGAAGCGCAGTGGAGCATCTGACTGACATGCGTTACTGCAGCGTCGCCGCCGCGCCGTCATTGCCGACGAAGTCCGCCAGCGCCCCCACATCCGGAATACGGATCTCGCGCCGCGCCCCATCGGCAAAACCGATCAGCTGAGCGCGCACCAAGCGTGACAACGCGCGGCTCACCGATTCCAGCGTGAGCCCGAGGTAGTTGCCGATTTCGGCACGCGTCATGCGCAGCGTGATCTGGTCGTTGCGCAGGCCGCGGCGGTCGAGCGCACTGGCCATCAGGCGCAGGAACTCGGCCACGCGCGCATCGGCCGACAGCGTGGTCAGCGCCATCAGCGCGTCGCGGTCGCGGCCGATCACGCGGCTCATCTCGCCGTGCAGCAGCGCCATCAGCGGCGGGTGCTCGGCGCAGGCCGCCACCAGCGCGTCGTAGCGCAGCGCCCAGACCTCGCCGGTGTCCAGCGCCACCGCGTCGCAGCGGAAGCGCCCGCCGGCGATGCCGTCGAAGCCCATCCAGTCGCCGCGGAACAGCAGGCCCACCACTTGCGCGCGCCCGTCGGCCGCGCTGTTGACGATCTTGCAGCAGCCGGTGTTGAGGACATACAGGTGCGTGAACGCATCGCCGCAGCGATAGACCGCATCGCCGGCATGCACCACGCGCCGCTGCACCGGCACGCGCGCGGCCACCAGCGCCAGCATGTCTGCTATGCGCTGGCGTTCCTGGCGGGTTTCCTGGGCTTCGATCAGGTCGTGCTGGCTGTGCTGGGCAGTGGTCATCGCGGCTCCTTGATGGGGTCAGGCCAGTCTGCGAGCGCACGTCGAGCGGCGCGCGACGCGCGCGTGACGCTCGGTGACGTTGTGTGAACCGCGTGTGAACGGCGCCGCGCGCTTGCGCCAGCGCAAGACGTGGGGCGCCGCACGCGGCCAGCATGAGCAGCCGTGAACGCACCTTTGCACCGCTACCTGCTGACTCTGGCGCCGCTCGACGACGCGGCGGCGCGTGCGCTGCTGGCTGCGGCGCGCTCGCTGCGGCAGGCGGCGGGCGACGCCGCGCCGCTGCGCGGCAAGAACGTTGCGCTGATGTGCGGCAATACGGGTGGCGATAGGGCGACCGGGGACGCGGTGCGCCTGTTCGCTGAAGCCGCCGCGGGGCTGGGCGCACGGGTGGCGCGCATCGAGCCGGCCCCCGCGTGGCTGCGCGGCGAATCGCAGCCCGGCGCCGACACCGCGCGGCTGCTGCAGAACCTGTACGACGCGGTCGATTGCGAGGCCCTGCCGGCCGGCTTTGCGGCGCGGCTGCAGTCGCTGCTCGAAGTGCCCGTGTACGACAGCCTGGCGCGCGAGGACCATCCGATGTTCGAGCTGCTGGCGGCGCTGGTGCCGCCAGGCAGAGCGCCGGCGGCCGACGATCGGCGCGTGCTGGTGCAGGCGGCGCTTGTGAGCACGTTGCTGTGAGCACCGAGCGCTGGAAATTGCGGCGCGCGAGCCGGTCAGGGAGCATGCGCTGCGCAGCAAGAAACGGCAGTGCTCGCGCAGCCATTGGTCGGGACTCGGCCGACTGGAACAGCATGGTGATCAAGAGCGCCATGCGCGTCGCCTCATTCCCTGCCGAACGCAAGAAAAGCGTTGGTGCTTACCCTGTGCGTTGGCCATCGGCGGCCGGATCGGTCATCCGCGCGTCCTTACTCCGGCGCCTGGTTGATCTCGCTGACCAGCCTGTGCAACTGCGCACGAAGCGCGACGAAGTCTTCGGGGTGCAGGTTCGTTTTGCAGGCCACCCGCCTCTGGATCACTGCCGCCCGCTTGCGCATGCCACGGCCTTCCTGAGTGAGTTCGATGGACAACGTCCGGCGGTCCGACGGCTCGCGTGCCGTGCGCACGAGTCCTGCCACGACGAGGCGCTGCACCAGCGGCGTGATGGTGCTCGAGTCCAGGTCGAGGCGTTCAGCCAGGCTCTTGACAGTCTGCCGCCCGTGCTCCCAGAGCACCAGCATTGCGATGTACTGGGGATAAGTCAGCCCCAGACTGGCCAGCGGCTCCCGGTAGGAACGGGTGATGACGTTCGTGGCAGCGTAGAGCGCAAAGCAGAGTTGGTCGCTCAGGCGCAGCGAGGCAATGGAAGCAGCGCTTTGCGCGTCGGTCGGTTTGCGTGCGATGGCCATCGGCGAATTGTCGCAGCCCGACTTACGGGTCGATCCGCGATCGCTGACGCGGGCGACGCGGCGACACGGACTGACCCTCTCTGAAAGTCAGGGATAGCACGCATGTCAATTAGTTAGCGCGCTAACTATCTTCCGGTCAGCACATCGGTCCAGAAAGCGTCGCGGGCCGGCGAGTTCGTCTTTCACCACCGAGATGTGTTCAATCCAAAGGAGAAACAATGTCCAATGCCACGCTTTACGAGCGCCTGGGCGGCAGCTACGCGATTGCGTCCGCGGTCGACTATCTGGTCGACCGCCTGCACACCAACGCCACGCTCAACAAGGCCAATGTCAAGGTCGATGAGTTCCACACGGCAAAGTACAAGGCCGGCTACAAATTCATGGTCACGGCCTGGAGCATCGAAGCCACCGGCGGCCCGAAGTGCTATCCCGGCCGAGACATGTTCGAGTCTCACAAGGACCTCGGTCTGACCGACTACGAGTTCGACGTCACCGCTCACGAAATCAGGAACACGCTCTACCAGATCGGCGTGCCGCAACCTGAAGTCATCGAGTTCATGGACATCATCGAAAGCTACCGCAGCAAGGTCATCGGCCGCCCCTGAGGCGGTCGTTGCCACCGCGGCTCGGCAGCGCCTTCCTGCGCAAAGCGGAACGCCGTGTCGGTGTTCCGCCACCCCAACCCCAACAGTCGGAGTTATCGATGAAACAGAGTCTTCGCGCGGCCAAGCCCGTGCTGTCCATCCTGGCCGCGGCTGCGGCTGTGTGGATGCAGCCTGCATCGGCGCAGGTCGATCCCAGCCGCATGGTCAATGCCTTCGAGGCCGCAGGCGGCAAGTTCGAGGGCTTCCGCCGATCTGGCGCCAAGGGCGTCTGCGCCACGGGCGAATTCGTCGGCAGTGCCGAAGGCCGGGCCTTGTCGGTGTCGTCGGCGTTCAGCGGCAAGCCCGTGCCGGTGACCGTCCGCTTCTCGATCGGCGGCGGCAACCCCAAGGCGCCGGACAACGCCAAGAGCCAGCGCAACATGGCGCTCGAGTTCGACCTGCCCGGCGGCGAGCGCTGGCAGATGGGCAACATCTCGGCGCCGATCTTCGGCGCCGCCACGCCCGAGCAGTTGCTGGGGCGGCTCGAGTCGTTGACACCCGACCCCGAAACCAAGAAGCCCAACCCCGACAAGGTGAAAGCCTTTACCGACGCCAACCCCGAGGTGCTGATGCAAGGCAAGTACTTCGCAGGCCAGCCGGTGCCCGCCAGTTTTGGCAAGGTGAACTACTGGGGTGTGCATGCCTTCGGTTTTGTGGATGCGGCAGGCAAGAAGCAGTTCGGCAAGTGGGTCTTCGAGCCGGTTGGCGGCACCCAGGGCCTGACGGACGACGAGGCCAAGGCCAAGGGCACCGACTTCCTGTTCGATGACATTCGCCAGCGCGTTGCGGCCGGCGGCGTCGCCTTCGATTTCAATTTGCAGCTGGCGCAAGCCGGCGACAAGATCGACAGCGCGGTGACACCGCTGCCCGAGGATCGCAAGAAGGTCACCCTGGGCCGCCTCGCCGTCAAGTCGGTTTCTGCAGACGCCACCGGCGCGTGCTTGGCGGTCAACTACAACCCGATGAATCTACCCAAGGGTGTCGAGCCGTCCTCCGACCCGATGCTGGCCGCCCGGGCTGCACCCTATGCGGTGTCGCTGGGCCGCCGGCTGGTCGAAGGCGCCAAGCAGTAGCGCTACCGCCTGTCCCCGGTGCCGACACAGGCGGCGGGGGCAGGCGACTTGCATGCTGCGCGAAGACCTTGCCCAAGCTGCTTCGGCAATGCCACCTGGTGGTTCATCGCGACAAGCAGCCAACACCCGCTTTGCTGGCGTTTGTGGGACAGGTGTCTGGGGCCGCCAGGGCAGCCCGGTGGCTGCCCTGGATACCGTGAAGAACTCGCGTGCAGCGGCTCGCAGGGTCAGAGGCCACCCGTCCTACGCGGCCCACCTGCTCGGACTGTCCGATCAGGTGCCCGCGCGCGTCGAGTTCCTCGCCGACGGCACGAGCCGCACGGTGAAGGCCGGGCCGATGCAGATCGTGCTCGAGCGCACCACTGGCTGCCACCCGGATGGCGCAACTCGCCTCGCAATTCGTGGCGCTGCCTCCGGAGGGCCGCACCCTCGCCTTTGCGCAGACCGCGGCTCGCCTGTCGGCGTGCAGCATGATGGTCGAGAAAGACTTCTGGGTGGGACGCTACTCCGCAAGCTCGTCGAGGATCGGGCAATCGGGACGATGGTCGCCGTGGCAGCACTCGACGAGCCTTTCCAAGGTCCGCTTCATCGCTTGCATCTCGGATATCCGTCGCTCGAGGTCGACGGCATGGCGTTGGGCGATGCGCTTCACGTCGGCGCTGGCGCGGCGGCGGTTCTGCCACAGCTTCAGCAGTTCGGCGATTTCCGCCATGCTGAAACCCAGATCGCGGCCGCGGCGGATGAAGCGCAGCGTGTGGACCTCTTTGCCGCCGTAGCGTCGGTAGCCGGCGTCGGTGCGCGCGACGCTGGGCAGCAATCCCAGAGATTCATAGTGCCGCGCCATCTTGGCCGAAACACCGGAACGAACGGCCGCTTCGCCGATGTTGAATTGCTCAGCGCCACTCATCGCGGAGTTCCCCTCCAGCGCCGCAGCAGCAGCGCATTGCTGACCACACTGACACTGCTGAACGCCATCGCCGCGCCGGCAATCACCGGATTCAGCAGACCGAACGCCGCCAACGGGATGCCGACGACGTTGTAGATGAAAGCCCAGAACAGGTTCTGGCGGATCTTCGAGTAGGTGCGGCGCGAAATGTCGATCGCGTCGGCCACCAGCGCCGGGTCGCCGCGCATCAGCGTGATGCCCGCCGTGTGCATGGCCACGTCGGTGCCGGTGGACATCGCAATGCCGACGTCGGCAATCGCCAGTGCCGGCGCATCGTTGATGCCGTCGCCGACCATCGCCTCACGTTCGCCACCTGCCTTCAACCGGGCCACGTTGTCGGCCTTGTGCTCGGGCAAAACATCGGCATGCACATCGGTGATGCCGAGCGCCTGCGCCACACCTCGGGCACTGCCCGCGTTGTCGCCGGTGATGAGCGCCGAGCGGATGCCCATCTCTTGCAATGCAGTGATGGCCGCTGCGGCGCTGGCCTTCGGGGCATCACCGAAGGCCAGCAGGCCCAGCAAGACGGGCTTGGCCGACGCCGTTGCCGGCGAACCCGACGGCACCTCGGCAAGCCATGACACCGTGCAGCCACGAGCCTGCCATTCGGCCGCCGTGCCGGCGAGCGGTGCGACATCGACGTTCAACTCCTGCATGAAGCGCGTGCTGCCAAGGCGCAGCTCGCGGCCTTCCACGAGCGCTGCAACACCACGGCCCGCCACGGCACGCACGCCGGTCGCGGGTGCGACGGCAAGCCCCTCGCCCTTCGCCATGTTCGTCACGGCCGAAGCCAGCGGATGCTCGCTGCCGGCCTGCACCGCAGCGCTGGCCGACAGCAGCGCTGCCCGCTGAATCACCGGGTCAGTGCCTTCTGACGCTGCGGGCACCGCCGCCATGAGTTCCGGCCTGCCCACGGTGAGCGTGCCGGTCTTGTCGAAGGCCACCACCGTCACGCCATGCGCCACCTCTAGCGCCTCGGCGTCCTTGATCAGGATGCCCCGCCTGGCGGCTGCGCCCGTGCCGACCATGATGGCGGTGGGCGTGGCCAGACCCAGCGCGCAGGGGCAGGCGATCACCAGCACGGCCACCGCGTTGAGGATGGCCGCTTCCCAATCGCCGGTGGTCAAGCCCCAGCCCAGCACGGTGACCAGCGCGATGACGATCACCACCGGCACGAAGACGGCGCTGACGCGGTCCACCAAACGCTGGATCGGTGCTTTCCTGGCCTGTGCCGACTCGACCAGGCGCACGATGCGCGCCAGCGTCGATTCGGCGCCGACAGCCGTTGTCTTGGCGATCAGCAGGCCTTCGCCATTGACCG